>JAGPGE010000159.1 GCA_018056145.1 Armatimonadota bacterium | reverse complement strand
GGCTATAGGCGGACGGCCCCTCTGGGGCCTGAAAACTGGCGGCTCCCTGCGCCAGCCATTGATCGTCGCCGTGCGCAGGGCGGGGGCTTGTACCGGGTGCCGGCGCGCGGTCGCCTCGGTGGCCGTACGTAGTTCGCCCCACCGCTCGCGGTGTGCTTGGGGTCCAGCAGTGCTCTGGCTTCGTCAAAAGCAGTGGCATCCGCCGGACAGGGATCACCCGTCCCACCGACGACACCGGCAAATGGCCGGTACCGTGGGCCACACCACGCCCAAACCCGCGTCGTGTGCTTCGGACGCGAAAGCTACACCGCAATTGCGTCCAATGAGGCAACCAGTTGCTCCAGCAACTCGAAGCTCCGCTCCGCGTCGGACAGCAGCCCGCGCGCCGTCTGTTCAAGATCGTTCCGATGGTTTTCGGATGCGGCCCAGGTCTCGCTCACGACTTGAACCAGCCTCTCGGGTGTGCAGTCAGGCAGGTCTACCCACGGCTGCCCCGCGAGTTCCGCGAATGCGCGCACTTTCGGGTCATAGCTAATGCCCACCGCCGGAACCGCGTGCGCCGCGGCGAAGATCAGCCCATGCAAGCGCATGGAGACCACGAGCCGCGCGGCCGCCACCTGCTTCGCCAGCTCGGCTGCGCGCCGGCGTCCGGTGAGGACATGCGCACCGGGGATTTGAGCGGCAACCGTCTGCGCCGCCTCCACGTCGTCCGGTTCCTGGAACGCCGCTACGAGCACCTCGCATCCCGCGTTCTCGCGGAGCCAGCTGCCCGCTGCCGCACAGGCGTCCAGCGCGTGCTCTCCGTCCGGCCAGCGCCGCACGGCAAGGATCGCCCGGGGAGCCTCTTCGTCCAGCCCCAGTTGCGATATGCGCTCATCCAGCGGCTCGTCCGCGTCCTCCAGAAGCAGCGCTGGATCGGCGACCAGCGTGGCCCCGCGCACCCTCAGCTCGGCCATCAACTCCAGCGATGCCGGATCGCGCACCGTCACAATTCCTGCCCGGCGGAACTCGTAGCCCGTCCACCAGCGCACGAAGCCGGTCCGGATCGGGCCGACGCCCTGTGCGAAGACCATCGTGGGCACCCGCCGCGCCCGGGCCATCGCGAGAATGCCCAAGTAGTATGCGGGGGACACGCGGCTGGTGGTATCTTGGATGAGCCCGCCGCCGCCCTGAATGAGGACAGTCGCCCGGCCCAGTTCGCGCCACACAACTGGCAGTGACCACCGCTGCACCGCGCGCACTTCATACAGGGCGGCGGTCGCATCCGGATGGGCCGACAAGACGCAGGTTTCGTGCCCGGGGAAGCGTCGGTCGAGGCCCTGCAGGATGGCCTCGAGCACCGCCTCGTCTCCGGCGTTCCCGAAGCCGTAGTACCCCGAGATCAGGAACCGTACAGGGGCGCGGTCGGTCACTGGGCTTCGGGTTCCTCCGCCGGAGGTGAACTTGCCTGTCCGGGCACGATGCGCCGCACGATCCACCACGCGCCCCAGAGGGCGCAGGCAACCGCGCAGCCTACCCAGACACCATTGATAACACGCACCAGGGTGTAGATGAGTGGAGTGTGAATGTGCCCGAAGGTATTCACCAGCGAGACCTGGCCGATGGCTCCCAGAAGCACGCCAATCCATGCGCCGCGCCGCCAGCCGGCCGCCACGAAGGCCAGTGTTAGGATGAGAATCGGGTGGCCGAAGAGGGCTTCTTTGGTTCGCGGACGGACCCACAGCAGGTCATCCAGCGCCGCGCGCACCGTGAGTTCCAGGTTCGATGGCGGCACCGGCGTGACGTTGCCCGAACGCATCAGCAGTAGGGCCAGGACCACGAGCCCGAAGATGATCAGGCCGACATGCCAGTACCGGACCACGGCTTCCGCAGCCTCGTGCAGGCCGGCTTTCAGCGCTTTCCACTCGTCCGCGTCGGGCGCGGCCCACTCGCGCCGGTATGCCTCGCTGCACCGCGCCACGAACACCGCGAAGACCACGAACAGGGGCAATACCTGGGCCAGCTTCACGCCACGGAAGGTCGCGGTCTGCATCATGTGGGGCAGATCGCTGAGCATCCCAGCGGCGATGAGCCCACCCACCGCGCCGATGCCGCAGATCGCCAGGAATCTGAGAATGGCCGGTCCGAGCTTTGGCTTGCCTTCGCCGTCACTCGCGCGGATGCCCAGTAGTGCGAGGGTGGGGAAGAGGATCGCCGCGCCCAGTGCTCCGGCGCTCTGAGCCAATCCGGTCGCCGCGACTGCCGCGCCGGCGGAGAACACGATGTCGGCGCCGACAAGCAGGGCAAACGCGCTGTTGGTTAGGCCCCAGATCGACTGCACTAGCCAGATCAGCGCCGCGCCGACGGCCGCTAGCATGACGATGAGCAGAACCGTGGGCACTCGGACGTCCGGGTAGACGTCGGGATCCCCCAGCTGCAGGCCGGCCGCGAGAGCCTCCTGCTTGATGTCCTCAACCAGCATCACGGCGTCGGCCACCGGGTCGTCGGAAGCCATGAAGTAAGGGCGGATGTACGCGAGCCTGACGTTCCGCTCGCGCATCGCAAGCCCATAGCGGTCGATGGCCCTGCGCACGGGCAGCTTGATCATCTCAGCCTCGGCCACGGCATGGGAGCGGATGATCTTGCTGTCCAAGGCGGCTGCAAGGCCGAACTCTCCGTACTGCTTGGCCATCTCAACCTGCCCGAACCGGATGCCGCGCCTTGCCATCTCTTCGCCCGCGTACTTCACGAGATCATAGGTCCCCATCACCTGCACACCGAAGAACACCACGATATCCGCGCCGATCTGGGCGACGGCGTCCAGCGATGCATCGATGGCGCGGCGCGTGCTGGTCAGTTCGCCGATGGGCCGGGCAACGATCTTGAGACCCGCGGCTCTCGCATCCGCGACCGCACCCTCCGGATAGCCCATGCCCATGGCTCCCAGCAGGTCAAGTTGCCGCGCGGTGCGGTACCAGGCCACATTGTCCGACGTGAATGTCGCCCCGGGAATGCGCTCGGACAGCTGCTGGGCGATCCTGGCACGAATCGACGGGAGCGCCACCACCGCCACTCCCTGCTGGTGCCGGACGATCTCAATGCTGCCATCTTTCACGAGATCCGACAGGGAGTCTTCCTTGATCACCGCGTGGGTGGCTCCGGCGTTCTTCAGCAGCCGCAGGAGGTCGGCCACTGGCAGCCCTGTAAGCCCGGATATCTCCTGGGCGCGGTTGTAGTCCACTGCCAGCGCAACCGTGCGGTTCTGGCGCTCCGCCGACAGCCTGGGCCCCATGGCAACCAGCGCCGCACCAAGACCCAGCGCAATGAGGGCAAGCAGCGCCGCTCTGTGTGTGGGTGACATGTCGCTAATCTGTATTCGCCTTCCATTCCGCGGGCGGGCGGGGTTCGGCCCCACTCACCGACCGCAGCGCATTGGCAAGCACTTCCGGGTCGGGCACGCCCACGATGTAGCTGCGCCCGCCGATCTTCAGCTCCACTCCCGTGTTCCCGGCCAGATTGTAGCACCGGCTCCCCCGTGGCCCAAGCCGCCACCCCCAGCCGCCAAAATCCATGAGCGCTCGGAACTTCACGACCCGGTACCACTCGATGTCCTGCAGTGGGAAGACCATCACGGGGTATGGCACGATCCCCCACCTGAGCACCACGGCTTCGGGCGTAACCTGCACTCGCACGCGCCAGGCAAGAGCCATCGCGGGCAGGACGCAGACCACAAGGAGGACCGGTCCCAGCCATGCATCCGGCCCGGTCTCGCCCAGCCAGATCGGGATGACGGCCCCGGCGATGGCTCCCGCGAGACAGAATACGATGAGGCCCTGCATCCAAGGCGCTATGTATGCTACTCGATCGTAGATTGGCGTAGCGTCCAACCGGGCGTTCCCCTTCCTGGATCAGATGCTGCGCAGTTTAGCATACAGGACTTCCCGCGTCATCCGGCGGGGTGACGCCCATCAGCGGGGGCGCTCGCCCGCGGCAAGTCTGTCGCGGATCTGCTCCACTGCCGCCGGACATTCATTGATGCTGTCCACGACCACATGCGCCCCGGCCGCCTTCATCCTGCGCTCGGCCCGGCCAAGGCGATCCCTCAGTTCCGCGGGATCCAGCGCCTCGGTTGCCGCTCGCCCCAGTCCGAGCATGTTCCCCGTCTTCGTGACCCCGATCGTCCACACGCCGGCGTTCAGGCCGGCCTGGATGTCGGGGATCGTGTCGCCCACGGCCACCACCAGTGGCGGGGGATATGTGCCCAGTTGTTCCATGGCCCGGAACAGCATCCAGGGCGCCGGACGGCCCTCCCGAACATCCTCGGCACAGACGGCTGCGTCGGGCACGAAGCCCTGTCGCCCCGCGGCCTGGAGCACGATGTCCAGCATCTCCCGGTTGTAGCCGGTTGTCACTCCGATGCACGCGCCCATATCGCGGATCAGGTCCAAGGCCTTGAGCGTCCCGGGAATCAGGTCCGAGTACCGGTCGAGGCAGGCCACCTGCAGCGGGATGAACTCGGCGTAGAGCGCCGACAGGACTTCCTCCGTCGGCTCCCCACCCTCCGCAGCCCGCCACTCTCCGGCGATGCGGGGGGTGTCCAGGAGCGCCTGGATGTGATCCCGCTTGTGGGTGCCCATGGGTCCGCGGGCTTCCTCAACGGTGATCCGCACGCCATGCCGCGCGAACAGCTCCACGAATGCCTCCGCCGGGGCCAGGCTGCCATAGTCAACCGTGGTCCCGGCGAGGTCGAAGATCACCGCGCTAATGTCGTCCGTCATCGGTTCGTGAAGCCTCATCGCTCACCACTTCCATCGCTGCTCTCTCGCGACGTCCTCAGGTTTCGCCCTTCAGGTGCCTGTCCAGAAAAGCGAATGTCCCCACCCCGTTGATTGCATGGGGGCCGTTGAAGACCTCCATCTCCGTGCGGTCTCCAATTCCTAGGATATCATATCGGAACCGGGTGCGCGCATACTCATACGCTACCCACTCATCCGGCGCCACGCCGTCAAAATGCCCTCGCTCCACCATGAAGGGCCGGGGACAGATGAGCCAGCTCATTTCGGCGTAGTTGAAGGTATTGCCCAGGTCGAACTCGGGCATCTCGTACTCGCCGGTGTGCAGGTAGGTGTAGGTGTGGCGCGTGGAGCAGTTTTTCCAGATCCACTCATCGTAGTCCGCCGAGCAGATGGACAGACAGTAGTCCTCCAGCAACGCCGGCACGCGCATGGCCGTCTTCCCGCCATAGCTCAGGCCATAGAAAGCGATGCGCCGCGGATCCACCCAGGGAAGGCTCTTCAGCCATCCCAGGGTCTGCTGGTGCTGGCGCACAATGTACGAAAACAGCGAGAGCTTCAGCGGGTTCGCCTTGCGCTGGAGGACCCGGAAATCGTCGTAGCCGATATACGGGTTCTGCGGGGCGTAGGTGATGTAGCCCTTGCTTGCCAGGCGACATGCGAACTGCTTGTACGCTGGCACTTCGTTGCCCGGGTCGGCCACATCCTGCGGCCGACCCTCGAGACCATGCTGGCAGACAACCACAGGCCGCCGCTCGCCCTCGCGCAGGTCGGACGGCAGGAGCAGGATGCCATATGCGAATACATCCGGGTATACGTCCAGCATGATCTCGTAGCCGGTGAAGTCCTGCGTCTCGGATACCCTTCGAGCCCGTGGGTTGGCAGGCAGTTCGGGCTCAGGCAGCTTACCGATGACCTCCTCCCACAGGTACTTCCGGTACTGCCGGCACTGCCGCCCCCAGTCCTTCACCGTGGCGCCGGTGGCTTTCCTCCAGAAGTCCTTGCGTGCGAACTCCGCTTCGCGCAGAGCGTGCTGGGTGTGGCCGAGCACCTGCAGGAACTGCCTGCGGTGGGTGATCTCCCCGTCTTCGAGTTCACGGGTGATCTCGGGGACTTCTCCCGGTTCAGGCAGTGCGTCCGCGACGCCGAGGCCCTGCAGCAGGCCCGCCAGCGCCTTGTCCGAGCCGGGCAGCCCGGTCTTGGAGCGCACCAGCCGGAAGTCGGTCTCCAGGCCCTCCACGAGCGCCTTCGCCCGGTCCAGTTCCCGCTGCACCGCCGCGAAGGGTGGGGTGCTCAGCGCTCCCGGGGCGGCGCCGGACCTGCCTTCGCATGGTGGCGGAGGCCCACTGACCTCGGGCACCGGACAGTGTTCGATCACAAGCGTCCTCGGGGCGATGAGGGTGGCGAGTTCCGCATCCCCGAACTGGTCCAGCAGCGCCCATACATTGCGGTAGATCGGCTCTCTCCAAAGCTCCTCGCGCGGGCCGAAATACCCGCTCACGAGAGCCGCGTCGATCCTGGGGTCCAGCGCCGCCGCGTACAGTGCGACGAGCCCGCCTTCGCCGTAACCCGCAACCGCGATGGGCCGACCGGTGCGCCCGGACTTCAGCCAGTCCAGCACCGCGAGGACCTTCTGCACCTCATAGCCAATGATGTGCCGCCCCAATTCGAATGCCGGGCGGTAGATGAACTCTCGGTGCGGTTGGTTGGTGGCGAGGGTGACTGCAGCGATGGAGTGATCATCCCGACGGTTGATCAGCCACGGGACCAGCACCCGGCAACCCGCCTCCGCCAGGCGCCGGGCGAACTGGGCTTCGGGCGGCAGACCGTCCTCGATGCCGATGAGCATGCCGGGCGTCCAGTCACAGTCGGGCAGGGCGATGATGTCGGCAACCGGCTCGTCCCACGGGTCCAGCACGAGACCCTCGGCCTCCACACCCGGCAGCACCGCCCAGCGCGCGCGCGTCACCGGGTAGTCGTTCGCCATGGCCACGGGCGCCTCGCACAGCACGCGTGGCCCGGTCTGCCCGAAGAGTTCGAACCGCACCGGCTCCCGTTCGTCCACCAGGCCGATGATCCGGGCCAGCTCCCTGCGGTTGCGCGCCACCGACTTTGCATACGCGGCGGGAGAGCTCAGGTCCCGCTGCCAGTGGCGCTCGCGCTTCTCGACGGCTTCGCGATTGCGCCGGTCGAGATCGCGGCTGATGCCGGCGACCATCGCCGCCGCGAGATCGCCTTTCGCGGTGAGCGGCGCGGCTCCCGGAATGCTGTCGGTTCCCGTCTGCGAAGGCTTCGCGGCCATCTGTGGGTCACCTCGGACGAGTGATGTGTCTGAATCGCGCACAGGCCGACCGTCCCGGTCGGCAACAACGACGTCGAGCGGGACGCCCGACCCACGGGGTCGTCGGTCTGTGGGCGCCACACCAGGCCCCGCCTGGTGTGCTTGGCCGCGAGCACTGCTTCGAGAAGCAGTGGCGCTCGCTTCTCAGTGCTGCCAGTTCGCCTTCGTCTCTTCCGTCACCAAATGCAGCGGGTCGTTGGCCATCTTCGCCATGCCCACCGAGTACGCGTCCGCCGCCCGGAACAGGCGCTGCTCGCTTTCCCCGATACGAGCGATCTTCACCAGCCCCCGCTCCTCTAATTCGCGCCCAAGCACCAGGAAGTCGTTGGCGACTCCATCCATCCGCGTGTACTCCCAGGCTTCCCCGTCCGGGTCCGCGATGCCGTCGATGATGATCGTGGCGCGCCGGGACTCCACGAAACGGTACGGCACTCGTGCTTCCGCTTCGAACAGGTGGAACAGCGTGCAGCTGTTGTAGGTCACGCCCATGAGCAGCACGCGGGCGTCCATCTCCACCAGGGTCTTGAAAGGGCTGTCGGGCCCGAAGCCTGTCCTGTGCGGCGTGCGGCAGATCAGCTCCGCCATCGGGCCGATCGCCGCCAGCGAATGCGCCGCATGATTGCTCCTGACAGCCCCGGGCCATGTGCGCGCGGTCTCCGAGATGATCCCCATCCGTGACGGGGTGTTCTCCCGGTCCCAGACTGTCTCCCCGTCCTGGAGGTACTGGCTGAATGTGGGCGCCACCAGCGTGCCTTCCGGCCCCAGCACGTCAAGCAAGGCCTGCACCACGGTCGGCGCGCCCCCCTCGACACGCCCGAAACTGGACAGGCTGCTGTGGACCATCACCGTCTGCCCTTTGCCCAGCCCCAGCGCCGACAGGCCCTCGCGGATATCCTCGCCGGTTACACTCGCACGTGAACTCATCTCGCGTTACTCCTCGGGGCGGATCAGCCAGATCGTGCCCGATGAATCCGTGCCGCCGCTGGAGGCGATCTCCGCCACCAGTTCGTACTTGGCGTCCGCGTGGTACTCCGGCAGCCTGAGGTCGTACACGTTCCCGTTGCTGCCGCTTCCTGCCCATCCACGGTGGCTGTCGTGGGAGATCACCTGCCCGTTCTCCAACAGACTTACCTTGTGGATCACCAGCCCGTGTGCGCCCCGGTCATACTGCCATTCGACCTGCCACCCGCCCGCCTGCTTGATGTGCGCGGTGACGTCCAGCGTGAGGTTCACGCCCTCTTCGCTCATCTGCGCCGGCTCCCAGCCCCCCGCCTTGGCGTACGTGCCGGACAGCAGCCCGAACTTCGTCCCCGGGGGAAGGGCAGCAGGCGTGGCAAGACCGTCCTTCAGTGCCTCCAGTTCGCGCGCAAGGGCCCACAGTTGGTCCGCCTGGGTCTCGAGGCGCGTGGCATCGCCCACGTACGCCCCGCAGTTGTCGATGAAGTACCGGTATTCAGTAGCCAGCGTTCTCGCCTCGTCCCCGAGAGCCCGCAGCCGAGCCACCACCTCCGCTAGCGCCGTCTGCCGGGCCTCAAGCTCGCCCTCGCCCAGAGGCTTGCGCAGTGCGGCGTACTGCGGGGTGATCTCTCGGAAGGCGTTCACCTTCCTGCCCGCATACTCGGCCAGCGCGAAGCCCAGATCGGCAGCCCGCAAGGTCAGTTTGTTCTCCCCGGCAAGCTCACCCAGTTGCCTCACCTTGCTCCGGGCCGCCTGCATTGCCTCGATGAGCGCGCCGGCATTGGCCGCCGCAACCGGAGTCTTCAGGCCGAATTCCCGCATCACATCGCGCGGGGCTGTCCAGAGCATGTCCGTGGTGAGGCGCCAGTTGCGCCACATTCCCGCCGCGCCTGTGCGCGCCACCGGTTGGCGCAGGCCCTGCGCAACAAGGCCGGGCGCCTCCTGCGCGCTTGTCCCGAGCCACTGGTCCGCGAAGCGCCGGTCGAACTCGCCGATACTCGTGCTGCGCGGGTTCCAGGAGCAGTCGGCAGCGAACAGAAGGCCATACATGCTGTTTTCGATGAGCGCCCCGTGCATAAACTCCCAGGTTGTGCAGTACGCCCCGCCGCAACCCTCCTCGGCACCCGCGCGGTAGAAGCCCCGAATGCCCCGCATCGTTGTCTCGTAATCAGGCCAGATCACCGAGTAACTCACCACCGCCGGGCAGCAGTGCACGTCCTTGAACCCCGCCTGCTGATACTGTTTGAGGGTCGGGTACTCCGCCGGCCCGTGGTAGATCCACTCGGTGGGGATGCAGTCCTTCTCCATCTGGTCGCTGTACTTGAGGGTCATGTCGCTCAGTTCCGGCGTGGGTCCGTGGTGCGAGGGCCAGAACATCATGGTTCGCCCGTGCTTCTTCACAAGCTGGTTCAGCTTGTTCATGTGCTCGGCGTACAGGGCGCCCATGCCGCTCGCATCCACCTTCGCCTTGCACTGGGGGCACTTGGCGAACCCGAATTCGAACTCGTCCGCGCCGGTGTGGATGAACTCGGTGGTGGGGAAGGCTTCCACAAGCTCGGCGAACACGGTGTCCAGGAACTTCCAGGTCTCGGGTTCGCTGGTGCAGAAGACCCACGGGTCGCCGGCCTCCCGCATCTTCTCCATCTCCGGGTGCCGCAATACCGCCGATGCGTGCCCGAGGGCCTCGAACTGCGGGATCAGTTGCATGT
>JAGPGE010000160.1 GCA_018056145.1 Armatimonadota bacterium | reverse complement strand
GCGGCCGAACCAACCCGCCTGTGGCTGAAGCGAACACCTGCAGTTGCCCCGCCAGTCCCGATCGCACCCAGACAACACAAACTCGGGGCAATCAAAAGGCATCGCGTCGGCTATGGATAATCTGGGTCCTACAAGTTGCCCGGATGTATCTGCCTCGTCGGTCCTCGGGCATCCCGCCCTACGCGCCCATTGACGGGCACCGGTAGTGTACGCTATTTTGCGTAAAAGGCACAGAAAGACCAATGGGGCGTTAGACTCCCGGTTAGGTAAAGAACCGATAGCAGGTGCCGATCATGAGGGTTCTCGAGTATGGCGTATTGGTCTGCGTGCTGGCAGTGCTTCCCGCCTGTCATGCGCAGGAGCAATCACTCACCCTGGCCGACAACGGCCGGAGTGAGTTCCGTATCGTGATCGCGAAGGACGCGTCGCCGTCCGTCAAATGGGCGGCGGATGAACTGCAGCGATGGCTCAAGGAGATGACCGGGGCGACGCTCCCCGTCGCCACAGACGACTCCGCCATGACAGCCCACGAGATCATCCTGGGCGCAAATGCGCACCTGGCGAAGCTCGGCGTCCGCCCGCCCTTGACTGAACTCGGGCTGGAGGGCTACATCATCCGAACCAGCGGGCCGCACCTGTTGCTCATCGGCGGCCCGGTGCGCGGCGCGGTGTATAGCGTCTTCGGGTTGCTGGAGGATCATCTCGGCTGCAGGTGGTTCACGCCGGAAGTCACCCGCATCCCGAAGGTGAACAGACTCACCGTGGGGCCGCTGGATGAGAGGAAGATCCCGGCCCTTGAGTACCGCGAGCCCTTCGTGATGGACTGCTTCGACGGTGACTGGTGCGCACGCAACCGCGTCAACAGTTCGGCAGGGCGCCTCGAGGAGAAGCACGGCGGGAAGATCCAGTACTACGGATTCGTCCACACGTTTAACCAGCTGGTGCCGCCCGAGAAGTACTACGACGAGCATCCCGAGTACTTCTCCCTCATCAACGGCAAGCGGATGAAGGGCTATTACCAGCTTTGCCTCACCAACCCCGACGTGCTGCGGATCGCTACTGAGGAAATCCGCAAGCGGATGCGCGAACACCCGGAAGCGTTTGTCTTCTCCGTCTCACAGAACGACACGCATGGCGCCTGCCAGTGCGAGAACTGCCAGGCGATTGTGGAGCGCGAGGGTTCCGAAGCCGGGCCGCTCATCGAGTTCGTGAACAAGATCGCCGACGCGGTGAAGGACGAGTTCCCGGACAAGGCCATCGACACTCTGGCGTACCAGTACACCCGCAAGGCGCCGAAACACGTGCGACCGCGGCCCAATGTGATCGTACGCCTGTGCAGTATCGAGTGCTGCTTCTCCCACCCGCTGCGGACCTGTAACAGCGGCGAGAACGCTGCCTTCCGGAAGGACCTGGAAGACTGGGCGAAGGTGAGCGAACGGCTCTGGGTGTGGGACTACGCCACATCCTTCGCGAACTATCTCGTCCCCTTCCCCAATCGCCACGTGCTGCGGGACAACATCCGATTCTTCATCGAGAACAACGTCACCGGGATTTTCGAGCAGAACACCTACACCACTCTCTGTGGAGAGTTCAACGCGCTCGATGGATACATGCACGCCAAGTTCCTTTGGGACCCGGACTACGACGAAGACAAGGCGATGGATGAGTTCCTCGCGGGCTTGTACGGCAAGGCGGCGGGACCGATCCGCACGTACCTCGATATGCTCCGCGACAAGGTGGTCAACGAGAACATCCACATGCACATCTGGGAGGGCCCGAACGCTCCTTACCTGACCGACGAGCTCATCGCCAAAGCCGACAAGCTTTGGGACCAGGCCGCCGCGGCGGTTGCGGACGATCCGGCCACGCTGAACCGGGTCAATGTGGCGCGGCTCAGCATGGACTGGCTGCTCCTGGAGCGCACCAAGCGGACCGTCACCACCGCCTACGAGTTCCGTAACGGCAAGTATGAGGCCGACGCGATCCCCGGCTATCGTGAGCGCGTGGACCGGTTCTTCACCACAGCCGAGAAGAACCACCTGACACAACTGCGCGAGGGCGGAGCACCGCCGGAGACTCTGTGGCAGAGGATTCGCTCGAAGTCCGCATCCTACGACGTAATCGGGCTGGGCGATGAGGCGCTGTCACTGGGCATCGTCCCCGGCCTCGGAGGGCGCATCCTCATCATGCAGTCGGAGGGCGGCCCCAATCTCATGTCCCTGGGTTCGCCCGAAGACACCGCCTACCCGGCGACAGGTGGCTACGGTGAGTCCTGGCAGGGCGGTCTACACGGGCCCGGCTGGTCGGACCCCTTCGAGGTCAGTCCGGTTGAAAAGACCGACGACTCCTGGGCCGTGGAGATGACCCACAATCTAGCGGACGGCGTCAAGCTCACCCGCACGGTCATGGTCCCGAAGGGCAAGGGTTACTGCGAGATCCTCTCCTGCGTGAGCAATGCGCGCCAGGACCAGCAACCCGGTGACTTGCGCGCGTCCTTCGGCCTGGATCTGGGCGACGTCGATCAAGTCACCGCGATCCTGCCGGCCATGGGCGCGGAGGGCGTCATCAGCCTGTCGCTAACGCAGGACGAGGCCAAGCGGCAGCTTTCGTTCACTCCCGAACAGACCGCGGGCGGCGTGAAGTTCGTGAACCACGCCGCGGGAAAGGGCGTCGAAATCATCCCCTCCGCACCGCAGATCGAGCGGGTCTGGGTTCGCGTGGATGCCCTGCGCGATGTGATCACCTTCGAGTTGAAGACCAAGGCCACCGTGGCCCCCGGGGAGAAGGCCTGCCTGCGCCAGTGGGTGCGCCCCCTTCCCGACGTGACTACCTTTGCTAGGGCCACCCACAGCGGAGCGCAGACCCACAGCGCGCGCCGGCTGGTAGCTCAGGACGACGAGATCACCCTGGGCAACTACGGCAACTGGGGATGGATTGAGCAGGTCGAGGGCGCGTCCGACGGCTTCGCCATCCGCCTGAACAACACCCACATCGAGTGGTGCTGCCAGTGGCGCTACAACCATCAGGAACTGGAACCGGGCACGAAGTACGATGTGTTCGCGCGCATTAAGGTCGCGAAGAAAGGCGACGGCGGCAGCGCCTTCTGGGCGGGCATCTACGACACCCTCAACGGCGCGCATCTCGGCGGTATCCAGCCCGCGATGACCGACATTCCCGACAGTGAGTGGCGTGTGTACAAGCTCGGAACCATCACGCCGGCCCCAGGCCACTACGTCTGGATGGGCCCACAGAACAACCCGGACAACCAGGACGGCCTGTGGCTGGACTACTTCGAACTGAAGGCCGCCGAATAGCGTTCATCAGGCCGTCAGTTCCATGTCACGCACACCGCAAGGCCTGCCGACTGCCCGCGATAACCCGCGGGCGGCAGGCTGGAGTGCGCTGTCGTTCAGCGCCCTTCGTCCTGTCGAAAGCCTGGGTGCTCTCGCCGTGCTGCGCACCAGACTGGCGGCTTACGGAGCGGTTCGCGCACGAACAGTCTGCGGGTGGAGCGATCCCAGATAGACCTCGGTGCAGCGCTGGGACTTTCGGCAGTCTCGCCGGGTCCAGCGGCGGCAGCGCGTTGGCGTCCGCAGTTGCTACGGTGGCCTTCGGCAGGCGCAGCGTCCACGAGTAGTCGCACTCGGTTCCGGCGCGGGTGTCCATGCTCAAGCCCACGCGCAGGCAGCCCTTGCTGGTATCCTGCGCGCGGTAGTCCTAGTTAGACGCCACTCGAGCCCAGGAAATCCCGCCCGGCGAATGAGAACTCGAAGGTGTCGCGGGGCGACGCGGTTCGCCACGATTACGGGCGGTGGACGAGTGTGCCCTGCGCCGCTTCCGGCAGGGGCAGCTCGCCCTCGCGAACCGCGCCCCCCACCGGGGATGCGGTCCAGCTTGCCTTCGCGCCGTTAGTGAGCATGGCTTCCGGCACGAAGAATCCGATCTCGCCAAACCCGGGGTTGGGCTCCACCTTACTGGCGCAGCGCATATTGATCTGATCGCCGGTGAGAGTGAGCACGATCTTGCAGGTTCCGGCGTGCTGTTCGCCCCGGCCCGTGGCGCGGCGGGTATGCCGGGCATTCACCCACATGAGCCGCCGCCCGCCGGGAATAGCCTGCGGCGTGAACCTCAGTAGACCATCCTCATTGCGGCGGAAGTTGAACCCTTCGATCATCTTCCCATGCGGCCCCGAGGCCGCCGTGTGCAGGTGGGTGCCCTCGACGAGCGGCTCGCCCCGGTACAGGATGCGCGCGGGGGAGTTGGGGGGTTAGCACAGGCGCACGTCGCCCACGTTCAGGCGCTGCAGGGCCCGTTCCTGGGCGAGAGCGCCTGGCAACAGCGCGATGCGGAGTAGCAGGGGACACCCGCGCCACCAGCGCATCGGCCTGTCCATGTTCGCCCTCATGTCTGGCGATGCCGGGCGCGGATACGGAGATCAGCGCGCGACCTCAAAGGTTGCCTTAAGCCCTCCCACAATCACTTCGAACTCTCCGGGCTCAACCACCCACAGTCCGTCCTGGTTGTAGAGCCTGAGATCCTCCGGTCCCAGCGTGAACTCGCAGGAGACGATTTCGCCGGGCTCCAGATGCACCTTCGCGAACTGCCGCAACGCCCGCACGGGCGTGGTAACCGAACTGACCAGGTCATTGACGTACAGCTGCACCACTTCCTTGCCCGCTCGCGAACCGGCATTGCGCACATCCACGCTCACCCGCACCTTTCCGGCGGGCAGGATGCAGGCGGGCTCGATGCATAGGTTGGTATATTCGAAGGTGGTGTAGCTCAGGCCGTGCCCGAACTCATACAGCGGCGTGGGCGGTGCGAAGACGTAGTCCCGTCCGGGTGCGTCCGGCGCTCCCGGACGGTGGTAGTACCCCCGGGCCGACGGCTTGTGGTTGTAGAAGGCCGGCACATGTCCGACGCTGCGGGGCACGGAGATGGGCAGCTTGCCCGAAGGGTTCACCTTGCCGAAGAGGATATCCGCCAGCGCGTTTCCGCCCTCCTCACCGGGATACCAGGCTTCGAGCAGCGCCGGAATGTTCTCGCTCATCCACTCGATGCTCCACGGGCGGCCATGCACCATCACCACCACCGTGGGCGTGCCGGTTGCATGAACCGCGCGCACGAGGTCTTCCTGCACCCCAGGCGGCGAGAGTTCGGTGCGGTCAAAGCCCTCGCCGCAGGTGGCGACGCGGTCGTCGGCGCCCCAGCCGGTTCCGGCCAGCGCCATGCTCCCGCCGCCGATGACCACCACCGCAACATCGCTGTTCTCCGCCGCTGCGACGGCTTCCGCAAAGCCGCCGGTGGACTGCTCCCACAGCCCGCAGCCCTGGACGTAGATGACTTCCGTCTCGTCTGACACCGCCGCGCGAATACCCTCCAGCGGGGTCACGCCGGTGGCGGATGTCAGCGTGTAGTCCCCAAGCTGGACAGCCGCCGCATTGGGACCGATGACCGCGATTCTACGTACCGCTGGCGATAGCGGCAGCAGGTCGTCCTCGTTGCGAAGGAGGATGATGGACTCGCGAGCAACCTCGCGGGCGAGGTTGCGGTGATCGTCGCAGTGCACCACGGCATCCAGGCGCGACACATCAGCGAAGGGGTTTTCGAACAGCCCCGCGAGGAACTTGACGCGCAGAATCCGGGACACGGCCTGATCTACCAGCGCTTCAGACACTTCGCCGCGCTCAACAAGCGTCCGAAGTTGATCGCCGTAGCCGTACACCGATGGCGCCTCCAGGTCCAGCCCGGCTTCCAGTGCCTGCCTCCCTGCTTCGGCCGCATCATGCGCCGTGCGGTGGAAGCTGTGGAGCATATGCACGGCGCCGTAGTCCGCGAAGACATACCCGGTGAAGCCCCACTCCTGGCGCAAAATGGCATTGAGCAGCAGCTTCGAGGCCGTCGCGGGCACACCGTCGTACTCGCTGTACGCCGGCATCACAGAAAGCGCTCCGGCCTGCCGGATTGCGGCTTCGAATGGCGGCAGGTAGAGCGTCCGCAGCTCCCGCAGCCCGCCCGCAACGGGTGCGAGGTTCATGCCCGCTTCGGGCGATCCATGGGCCGCGAAATGCTTCGGTGTGCACACGAGATGTTCCTGATCCACCGCGGGTCCCTCGCCCTGCATGCCCCGGATGTACGCCAGTCCCATGCGCGAGACGAGATATGGGTCCTCGCCGTAGGTCTCCTCGACCCTCCCCCACCGTGGGTCGCGCGCCAGGTCCAGGTCGGGCCCGAGCGCTTGTGCCGCACCCACCGCCCGGGCCTCGCGAGCCACTGCGGAGGCCATCCGGGTGATCAACTCCGTGTTCCACGTGCTCGCGAGACCGATCGCCTGAGGGAAGACCGTCGTACCGCCGGACATGTGACCATGCAGGCATTCGGAGATCACGAGCCCAGGAATGCCCAGGCGGGTCCGTTCCACCAGGTAGCGCTGGACGGCGTTGACCGCCTCGGCACTTGCTCGCGCCTCAGCTCGAGGATCTTGTAGGCATCCGGTGCCCGATTCTCCTAGGGTCTCTTCCAGAACCCCAAGTTCCACTTGCCCATCCCGCATGAAGGCGCCCACATCATGCATGCCCATCTGCGCGATCTTCTCCCGCAGCGTCATGCGGGCCAGCAAGTCCCGGACCCGGGCCTCCACACGCTGAGAAGGATCCTTGTAGGGCAGCCCTTTGTCGGTTGCCAGGTTGCGGTCCGTCATATCATCATCTCCCAGCGCGGGGTCCGGCGGATGCAGGGGTCACTGCCCCCGGTCAGGCAGTCGGTCTCACAGTCAGGAGACCGCGCGGCAGGGCACAACTCGGCGCCAGATCATTGCAGCGCCGACAACTCATCTGCACTCAGCACCCGGTCACCCGACGCTGAGGCGTAGGCCCCGAAGACCAGCTCCAGGGTCTTCAGGTTGTCTTCGGCACACGTCTCCGCCAGATCTCCAGTCTGCAGAGACCGCAGCAAGTCGGCGCAGCAGGCCGGGATGGAAGCATGCACCACGGAATACCGCGGGTCGGCCCAAGCGTAGAAGGGCGGCGGGCATCTGCGGGCAAGCGTGCCCTGCCCTTTGCGGGTCACACGCAGCCAGAAATCCGGCGCAAGCTCCAACGCCCCCCGTGCGCATTCCACGAACACAAAGGTCTCGGGGAACCGGTCGTGCTCCACCGGACTGGCATAGCTCATCTCGCAGGTGACCGTCGCCCCGCTGTCCATTTCCATCATGACCGTGGCTACATCCTCACCGCGAATGCCTTGGTTCACCCGCTTCGTCCGGCAATACAGGCTGTGTGCTTCGCCGAAGAGGAATCGGGCGGTATCCAGGATGTGGGTGCCAATGTCTGTGAGAATGAACTGCTCCAGGTCTCGCAGGAACGGCTGGTTGTCGAAGACTGGGAAGCTGTTGGCGTAGGTGATGCGCGCCCGGTGAACCGGCCCAAGTTCGGGGTCGAGAAGAGCGCGCTTCAGCTCGCGGATGGGGTGCTGCCAGCGCCAATTCTCGTGGACCAGCAGCGGCACCCCGCCTTCCCCGCATACCCGCATCATCTCGCGGGCGGTCCGCAGGTCCGGCGCCAGCGGCTTCTGGCAGATCACCGGCACACCGTTGGCCGCCGCAAGCTGCGCGAACTGGCTGTGGGTGTCCACATCCGTGATGATGTCGACAAAGTCCAACTGCTCTTTCGCGAGCAGGGCTCCCGCATCGTCATACACGGCAGGGACGCCCAACCGGCGAGCCGTCTCTTCAGCCCGAGAGCGCGTACGATTGTACACCGCCACCAGATCGACCCCACCGACTTCGCGCCACCCCTCGATCTGATACCGCGACCAGAATCCGCAGCCGATCACCGCGAAGCGCAGGTTCTGCCTTGCTCGTTCCCCGCCAGTGGATGCGCTCACAGCCCGAACACCGCCGCTGCCGTGCCACCCAAGGCCAACGCGAGTTCGTCATCCGTGAGGCCCGCAGTCCGGAACTTGGTCAGTTCGGTGGCCGCGTTCTCGGCATGATCGGACCCCAGCATCAACCGGTTCGCGCCATGCTCCCTGGCCCACTTCAGGACCAAGAAGCCTCCCACCCAGCTGCACTCCAGGTACACGTTCGGGTAATCCGCGGCCAGCTGCCCCGCCTCGCCCGCAAGGATCATGCCCCCGGCGTGCGCCACGACCAGTGGCATCCGCGGGTACTTCCGCGCCACCGGCCCGAGCAGTGAGGGCGCGGACCATGGGATGCCGGAGCCCGTATGGACCATGGCCGGCACGCCCAGCCCGTCGATCAGTTCGAAAGCGGCCTGTCCGTCACGCCCCGACGGGTTCACTGCATGCGCGGTCGGGTGGATCTTCACCCCAACGAACCCGAGCTCGCGGATGCAACGCTCCAGTTCCCGCGCGTATTGGTCCCGGGGCAGATGCGGGTTCGGGTTCGCGATGCCGCGGAAGCGCCCGGGGTTGCGGCCCGCCAGATCAGCGATGGCGTCATGGTAGCGCTGGACCGTGGGCAGGTCATGCGCCGTCGCGGGCTGCACCAGGGTCACGTCGATCCCATTGGTCTCCTGCGAGCGCAGGAGATCATCGGCGGCGAAGTCCACATCGAAGACATGGTCGTAGCCCAGGTGGGCATGGGCGTCAACGATCATTCGCGTTCCTCCGGGTGGAGCATCCGGTGAATTGTCTCGCGCACACGGTCGGGCTCGAACACGTCTCGCCAGTCCGGGCGATAAATGTGCTCACGCCCGTACTCGATGGCGATCTTTGCGGCGTCTGAGAACGGCGCATCGGTGGCGCCGAGTACGATGGCCAGTGGCACCTGAACGTGTCCTAGCATGAAGGCCCGGGCGGCGTCACGAGGCACCCCACGACGCACCGCTTCCTCCAGCGCTTCGCCGATCAGGACTGCGGCGGATGCGGCCACCACCTCCGCCATCGCTGGTTCCAGCAACGCCATCTGGTCCACCGTGATGCGGTGCGCCGTGCGCACCGGGGCGAAGATGCGGCAGCAGAGCACTTCGGCCCGTGAGAAGGCCTCCTCCGAGCCCTGCATGAGCGCGATCACGATGTCCTGCACCGCGGCGACTCCGCCGAACAGGTCGCGCCGGGCCTCATCCGTAGCCTGCTCCCCGAACAGCGCCGGATGGCACGGGTGGCAGACCACATAGTCGAGGTCCTCCCGCATCGCGACCACACCAGCCGCCGCAGCGGCCGGGTCAAGCATCAGCACGGTGGCTCCTGGCTTTGCGACGGGCACGAGTTCGGCCGTCACCGCTTCCATTCGGGCATCGGGAACCGCGAAGATCGCGACATCCGCTGTCGCGACCGCCTCGCGCGGGTCGGTATTCGGTACCCCGCGTTCGGCAAGTTTTGCGCTCCCGGCATCGCCGCGTTCCGAGTACAGCAGGTCGTATTCATGCTTCGCGAGATTGACGCTAATGCGGGTGCCCATCTTGCCCGCGGCGCCGATGATCGCCACCCTGGTCGGCATCAGTGTCCTCCGTCAGTCGGGTATGAGTGTGCGCAGGTAGGCGATGCCCTCTTCGGCCCACCGGGCTTCTTGATCGATGGTGGCCCGCGGGTCGTCCAGAAGGGGCGTCCATTGTTCGAGAATCGCGTTCGGGTCGCGCCCGGCCGCGCGGACCCGGTCAATCACCCAGGGAATGTCCACCTGCCCCTGCCCGGCCGGAGCGCCCTGGATCACCACGCCCAACCCCGTGTCGTCCCGCCGCGCCCGCACGTCCTTGATGTGCAGGTTCACAGTGTACCCGGCGAGCGTCTCGGTCACCGTGTACGGGTCCTCCAGCGCT
>JAGPGE010000158.1 GCA_018056145.1 Armatimonadota bacterium | reverse complement strand
GAGCGATATGGGGAAATGACAAGCCCGCATCGCTGCGGGCTGTGTACTCAACTGGCGGAGGCGGAGGGATTCGAACCCCCGAGGCTTGCGCCTAACGGTTTTCAAGACCGCCGCCATCGACCACTCGGCCACGCCTCCATGCCCAGTATAGCCAGCGCCGCGCGGGGCCGTCAAGGAAGCTGGGGCCGACCGTCACCCCTTCCTGCGCAGGGACTCGCGCCTCACTCGGCGAACTGGATCGCGACGGAGCACGGGAAGGGGTATGGCAATGCGGCGTCTGCTTCTGACAATCGTTCTCACATTTGCGCTGAGCATGGCGGGCGCTGAGGCCGTCGAGCGCGAGGTGAGCTTCCCCAGCCGCGGCGAAAACGGAGTCTCCCTCTCCGGGCGATTGCACGTACCTGACGGTGCGGAAGGCTGTCCGGGTGTGGTGCTTGTTCACCCCGACCCGCGTTTCGGCGGGAGTATGGATGTTGCGGTGATCGTCGGGCTGCAGGAGGCCTTCGAGGCATCGGGGTTCGCCACGCTGCGGTTCAACCTACGGGGCGTGGGGGCATCAACCGGCAAGTTCGACAATGGTGAGGGAGAGATGCGCGACTGCCTGGGCGCCCTGGACTTCCTGCGGAGGACGCAGGGCGTGGATCCGAATCGCATCGCTCTGGTGGGGTACTCCTTCGGCTCGTGGGTAGGCCTGAGGGCCTGCGTTTTGGACAAGAAGGTGCGCGGCTGCGCATGCCTGGCTTTTCCCGTGCCCGAGAGCGAGAACCCCGAGCGGCACCCGTACTTCCGCGAGATCAGGTTCCCAGCGCTGTTCGTGACCGGGACCGTCGACCCGATAAGCGACCTGGGATCCATCCGCCGCATCATCGCCCTGCACGAGGCGGGTGAGCGATGCACCGTGACCGAGCTTGCGGGCGCTGACCATTTCTTCTGGCGGCAGGAGCAGCTTGGCGAAGCCGTGAGGGCGATCCACGACTTCGTCAAGAGGGTCTGCTGCGCACCGCCGACGCCAGTGGAGGGGGAAGGCGAAGGGGGCGAGTAGCGGTTGGAGAAGGCGATCGCGTGCTATCGCCGCCAGCGCATACTCGCGCAGGCCAACCGCGCCTATGCGGCGCTGCGCGAGGCCCCGCAGGCATGGCGGGAAGAGACCGAGGAACGGCAGGCCTGGGCGGGGACGCTGGCGGATGATCTCGATGGGGATGGGATCCCGCCGGAATGACGCACCCGAAGCCCTCTCGCGGCGACATCGCGGTGAAGACACCCTCAGGATCCTGCTGGGCCTGCGACAGGCGGGTCGGGATCCGCCAGGTCGTCCCCTCAGTATCTTCCGTAGGTCCTCGCAACCTCAACCATCGCGTGCAGGTTCTCGAAGGGCGTGTCGCGGCCGCACTGGTCGCCTGTTGAAAGGACGAAACGCCCTCCCTCGGCAGCATCGTCAATGGCCTGCTTCGCCGCCGCGACCACATCCTCCACCGTCCCCCGCCACATGGTGTCCGTCGTGTGCAGGTTCCCTTTGAGACAGATTTTGTCCCCGTAGAGGCGCTTGAGTTCCGCGAGGTCACAGTCACCCATGGGCGGGCGTTCCAGCGGGTCGATGATGGTGAGTTCGGTCTCGAGTGCCATGATCTTCACCAGTTCGCGCTCAGGCCCGCAGGAGTGAATGTGGGTCGGGATTCCCGCGTCCGCCGCGAGGCTGATAACGTGCTTCAGCGCGGGCAGGGCGAGCTGCCGGAAGATCGCGGGGGTCTGCCAGATGAGTGTCCCCGAGCCGCCAACCGCCAGGAAGTCCGGGCGGTTATCTTCGTCAAGCGCCATGATCCGGTGGAAGCGCGCATCACCGGCTTCGATGCGCTGCTGCGCCCATTCCTCGTGCTTGTCCGGGTTGTCATGGTAGTGGTAGAGCGCCTCCTCACTGCCGATGGCACAACTGCTGATGACGTAGGCGCCCACCAGGCCATTGTCGCCCATCATACGCTTCAGGCGGCCAAGGTTCGCAGGGCCGTAGTCCACGGGCTTCGCGCCCTCCACCGGCTCCCAACGCTCCGGGATGGGAGGCAGGCCCAGCTTCTCCGGCGGGACCGCCCAGACCGGCGGGTCGGCGATTCGGTAGACGGTGACATGCCCGGCCCAGATTCTCTCGCCCTTGTCCACCCGCGATTGCTGAGTGACGATGCGGTCTTCGGTGCGGTTGACGATGAACTGCTCCCACTGCGGGGCATCGGGGTTGATCTCCTCGGGGAAGATCAGCGGCGCATACCCGTCCATGAGCGAGTCCAGGTCGAAGTACCGGGCGGCTGCGATGTACGCCTCCCAGATGGGCGGGTCATTGTAAAGGTAAAGGTCCCAAAATGGCTTGCCGGTGAGCTTCGCGGGAACCATGTTCGATATGTCGGGCATAACTGGCACGCAATCGGGGATGCGGCCGGCAAGTGTGGCTAGGAGGCGTTCGCGTTTGGTCATAGATGGGGGCTCCACTGAGAGTTGCCACGACGGTGGCCGCGGCTGGCGCGGAAGGCAAGGCTACGGCGGAGGGCCGGGCCGGATGGGGCCCTCCGAACGACGAACGCGAGCGGACGGCGCGATGCGCACGGAGTACAGGCACCGCCTCCGGATGAGGCTCGGAGCCGGATGACAGTCCCCCAATGCGGACGGCGCAGTCAGGACAGCGCCAGGACCCTCTGCGCGACCTTGACGGTCCGTGCTGTCAGGTCGCTGATCTTGCTCACGTTCATCCCCTCCAGCGAACTGTGAAGCGTGTTGCGGAGGGGGGCGGACCACTTCGAAGGGACCGCGGAAGCACCCAGGAGCGCGCCCATGACTGAGCCCGCGGTGGCGCCGTTGCAGTCGGTGTCCAGGCCGCCCATGACGCTGATGCAGATCGCCTTCTCCAGGTCGCCTTTCGCGTGCAGGCAGCCGATGAGCACGATGGCCGCATTGTTGATGGTATGCACCGGGTGGTAATGCCCGTACTTCGCGTTCATCCGGTCCCAGGTGGTTTCCCAGTCGGCATCCTTGGCGCACCAGCGCACGGTGTCATCGATGGCCTGGGCCAGGCGGGACTTGTTGGGTATCTCGGCGCGGGCGATCCTGATGGCCTCCAGGAGATCAACCGTCGCCATGCACGCGGCGATGAGCGCGGCGAAGAACATCTCCCCGTAGATCCCGTTCTTCACGTGAGATACCACGGCATCACGGAAGGCGAACTCCGCGGCTTTCTCGGGCCAACCGGGGGCGCAGTATGCGAACCCGTCGCAACGGATCTGGGCGCCGATCCATTCCCGGTACGGGTTGAGCACCAGCGCGGATTCCGGCGGCATGATGTCATCCACCAGGTTGCGGTAGGCGGCGCGCTCGGCAGTGTAGACCCGGTGGAAGGGCAGGCGGCCCATCCATTCAGCAGCCACATTGGCCGGGGTGAAGTCCGGCCCGTACGCCTCCATGATGTGCAGACCGAGAAGGGTGTAGTCGGTGTCGTCGTCGCGAACGCTGTGGCGGATGTTCCCGCGAAGGCACGGATTGCCCTTGGAGTGGTAGGCCCGCATACCCTCGGGCGGGTTCTTGATCTGCGGGAAGTAGTCGGCGAGGGGGTACTCGCCGGCGAACTCCAGCAGCGCCCGGATATCCTGCTTCGTCCAGCCTTCGACGGGCTTGCCCAGCATGCAGCCGGCGCAGCGCCCGAGCCATGCGCCCTCGATGCGGTCGGCGATGGCAGCGTCGTCAATGGCCATGCGGCGCGGCCCCTTGCGGCGAGCGGCCCGAATTCCCTCGAGGTCGGAGGGCTCGTCATACGGGAAGTCGGGCGCGGGTTCGCACTTCGCCGCAGAGCCGAAGAACCGCTCCAGTTGGGCCCTGCTTCTTGCCGGTGGGAGCGAGATCGCCTGTTCATAGAGAGCCTTCAGAGCCGCGGTGTCGCAGCCTTCCTCGTCGAGCTGTACCAGTTCCTCGGCGGCGAGACGCTTCAGGGAATCGAGGCTGGGCATGGTATCGGCCTCCGCTGGTATCGGGTCGTGGCCGGCTATTCGCCTGTCGTGGGCGATGGACCTGCACGGGCAGCCGGTCGTTGCCGGCACTGCTCGCGCGGGAGGACTTCGGTCGCGGGCCGGTGAACTGAAGCTTGCGGCACGATCCAATGGACCAGGTGATGAACCATGCTTGCGGTTGACTGGCTTATCGTTGCGTGTCTTGGCTGCATCCTGCTTCTGAGCGTGGCGCAGGGCCAGGAGGGAGGCTCGCGTGAGATCGGTTCCCGACTTGAGCTGATGGTGGACGACTGGCTGATCGAGCGCATGGACGGGGTGCGGCTGGAGCTGAACCACCCCGTGCCGCGGGAGATCGCGCTGGTGTTCGACAAGCCGTGGGAAGGCAGCACCTGCTGCTACGTGACGGTCTTCAGAGACAACGACCTGTTCCGCATGTACTACCGCGGTTCGGATTACGACATCCCGACGCAGAAAAGTACTCATCCGGAGCTGGCCTGCTATGCCGAGAGCCGGGACGGGATCACCTGGACGCGCCCGAATCTGGGGCTGTTCGAGTTCGGTGGCTCGAAGGACAACAACATCGTGTGGACCGGTGTGGGGTCGCACAACTTCACGCCCTTCAAGGACGCCAACCCCGACTGCGCGGCGGATGCGAAGTACAAGGGGTTCGTGGGCGGCGAGGGTGGCCTGCTGCCGATCAAGTCTCCCGACGGGGTCCACTGGGAGCTCATGCAGGACACGCCGGTGATCACCCTCGGGGACTTCGACTCCCAGAACCTGGCCTTCTGGGATACGGAGCGCAAGTGCTACGTGGACTACCACCGCAGGGGACGAAACGGCGTGCGGGATATCATGACCTGCACCTCGCAGGACTTCATCAACTGGACCGAGCCCGTGTACCTGGACTACGGCGACACGCCGCCTGAGCACTTGTACACGAACGCCATCACCCAGTACCACCGGGCGCCGCATTTCCTGGTGGGGTTTCCGAAGCGGTTCGTGCCCGAGCGGGTTGCGGTGGAGCACCCTTACCCGGGCGTTTCCGACGGGGTCTTCATGTCCAGCCGCGACGGGGTCAACTTCAAGCGCTGGACGCAGGCATTCATCCGCCCGGGGCTGCAGAAAGAGCGCTGGGTGAACCGCAATAACATGACCGCCTGGGGCATCCTCGAGACCGCGCCGGCTGAAGAAGGCCTCCCGCCGGAACTGTCGGTGTACTCCAGCGAGTCGTACTACATGCCGGGGAACCGCATCCGCAGGTTCACGCTGCGGCTCGACGGGTTCGTGTCCGCGAGAGCAGGCTACCCGGCGGGCGAGATGCTGACGAGGCCGCTAGTGTTCGCGGGGAACAGGCTCGTGCTGAACTACACCACTTCGGCGGCGGGCAGCGTGAAGGTGGAAGTGCAGGACCCCGCGGGAAACGCGATCCCCGGCTTCGCGCTGGCGGATTGCGAGCCGTTGTACGGGGATGAGATCGCGGGTGCGGTGAAGTGGACTGGCGGGCCGGACCTGGGTGCGCTCGCGGGTCAGCCCGTGCGCCTGCGGTTCGTGATGATGGACGCGGACGTGTACTCGCTGCAGTTCCAGGAGTGACGCAGATGGTTCGCCTGACAGTTCTCGCGCTGGCGCTCATTGCCCTGGCCTGCTGGGCGCAGGATGACGGGTTGCTCCTGTACGCGCCCTTCGATGATGCGGGGGACGCGGCGATTGCCGGGGGAGACCCGCGCAACCTGCACCCGGAGCAGTCACTGGTGAAAGGCGCGCTGGTCCTGGACCGTGATTGTGAGTTCCGGGTAGCGGGGAACTTCCGGCGGGAAGAGGGCACGGTGGCGCTCTGGATTCGCCCACACTGGGATGGGGACGCCGCGGGCCCGCACCAGCTCTTCTGCCTGTACGGGCAGCGGGACCTCGAGGAATCCTGGGCGCGGAACCGCTGGAACCTGGTATGCGCCGGGGGCAACTGCACTTTCAGCATCTACCCGGAGAAACCCGGCAAGGCGCTGCATATCTCGGCGCCGATTGGCGACTGGCTCGAAGGCATGTGGCGCCAGCTGGCCATCACCTGGCGCAATGTGAACAGCGGGCAGGCCGATGGGGAGATGCGGCTGTACATTGACGGAAAGCTTGTCGCGCAGCTGTCGGGGAAGCGGATTGATGTGGGCCCTACCCACGACGCGGTGGCGATCGGGCGCGATCAGGACGCTTCTCCCGACTACGCGCAGGCGGACGTGGATGAGCTGTTCGTGTACAGCCGGGCGCTGACGGAGGGGGAGATTGCGGCGGCGTACACCTGGCGGACCACAGGCGGCGTTTCTCAACGGAGCTCCGCCGAGCCACGCCGGTGGGCGGGTCCCGCGCGGGTGGTCGAGGGCTGGTGGAACACCAACTACCCATATCGGGCGAAGGTGACGGTTGCTCCGGCGGATGTGGACCGCGACGGTCTGTTCGTGCAGTGCCCGCTGCACATCGGCGCGGACATCGCAGCCATGGGACTGCCCGCGTCGGTGGCGCCGGGTTCGATCCGGGTCGTGGACGAGGCCGGCACCGTGCTGGCCTCGCGCATCGATGGTGGCCTGCTGGAATGGCAGGCTACTGGGGTCACTCCCGCAGGCGAAGCGCGGGAGTTTGAGGTCTACGCGCAGGTCCTGCGGTACGTGGTGTTCGCGCCCCTGCAGGCACGCCGCGAAGGGGGGCCCACGGAACCCGGTCCCGAACTTCCTCCGGCGCCCGATTACGCCACCCTTGCATACGGCAAGCCCTGGGATTTCGAGGACGGGAGCTTCTCGGGGATCGACCAGTGGGGCAACAAGCCAGAGTTCATCCAGAACCGCAAGGTGGAGGACGGCATCCTGAGCATGGATGTGGAGCAGGACCCGTGGTTCATCTGGGGCGACATGTGGGGGCAGGTGCCGGAGACGAACCGCAGGGTGAACATCGACCTGGACCGCTTCCCGATCCTGGAAATGCGGGTCCGGCAGAGCGTGAACGAGGCCACCTGGGAGCTGTTCGGGCGCCCGGGAACCAGCGCGCGGCTGCTCACGTACAAGTTCCCCGTGCGCGGCACCGGCTGGCAGCGGATTCGGATCAATCTGCAGAAAGACGCCGGCTGGCACGCGGTGCTGTCGGCGCTGCGGATCGATCCGACGTCAGAGACGAAGGCCCACGTGGAGATTGACTGGGTACGCCTGAGCGCGGTGACCGTTGCGAACCATGATCCCACGGAAGCACTCGGGGAGCCGTCGTCTGAGCCGGCGCGCGTCGCCCTGAGCGTGCCACAGGCGCGGGTGCAGGCGGGGGCGAGACAGGAGATTGCGGCGCTGGTTGAGAATGCGGAAGGCAAGCCGGTATCCGGGCAGCCGGTGATCGTGGAACTGGTGGCTGGCTCCGGGGGGGAACTGCAGCCGGCGGGAGGGCACAGCTCGCTGGGTCTCTCGTCCACAGCGCGACGCGGGATCACCGACCCTGAGGGCAGGCTGCGCGTGAAATACGTGGCGAGCCGGGCGGCGCAGGAAAACGCGGATACGGTGGTTGCCCGCCTGGAGTTCGCGCCGCCGGCCAGCGACCGGAAGAGTGTGGACACCATACCCGGGCCCGCGCACCATTACCGGGTGTCGCCGGTGAAGGTGGCAACTCTGCGCGAGGCGGACCTGCCGCTGAGATTGACCGCGCAACTGGTGGACGAGTTCGACAACCCGGTGGCCGAGAGCCGGGCGATTGCGTGGAAGACCGATGCGCCGGGCAGTCTCGTACAGGCCGAAGAGGAACTCAGTGCTCAGGGAGTCGCATCGGCGCAGTGGACCGGGGATGAGGGGCAGCGTTGGGTGTACACCGTGCGGGTGCAGGACGAGAGCGGATTGGCGGGAGAATCCGCGGCGATCTGCCTGCTGCCTTCGGAGCCGCGGGAGGACCCAGTGGTGCTGGGTGAGGACGGGCGCTTCCATAAGGGCGTTGGCGGGCCTGCGTGGTTCCCGCTGGGCGGATTCTACGCCAACTGGGTGGGAGTGGACCAGGATGGGGAAGAGGGCCGGCGGCTGCTGTCATTCGTGGACGCCACCGAGGAGCAGATCGAACACTGGCTGGAGTTCCTGGCGAGCCAGGGCGTGACCTCGCTGCGATTCATGCTCCGGGCCCACACGCCGCGGGGTATGGAGCCGATGGACGTGGTTGGCCGCGTGAACATGCCGCTCTTTGCGAAAGTGCTGCGGTACATGGACCTGGCGCGGAAGCATGACATCCGGTTCATGCTCACGATCCACGAGGACTACACGAAGCCCGCGTACTACAGCCGGCAGGCGCTGGAGACCTTCTGCATCCCGGCCTTCGCGGGGGAGGACCTGGACGCGCTGCCGCCACACCAGCGGCGGTTCATCCGTGACCGGAACACCATCGACAACATCGACCTGAAGTACACGGACCCGGATGTGATGGCCTGCCAGGACCAGTATGCCCGGGAACTGATCGGGCTGCTCAAGGACAACCCGCAGCTCTTCTCGTGGGAGTTCGAGAACGAGATGGTGGATTGCCCGCAGAGCTGGGCGAACCACGCGGCGGCGGTGATCCGCAGCGTGGACCCGGTGACGCCAATCTGCGCGAGTCACGGCGGCGGAGGCATCGCCACGGCCGACCCATTGTGGTGGACGAAGAAGACGGATATCGACTTCTACACCTACCACATCTACCCGAACACGTCTACCACGCTACCGGAACTGGACTACGGCGCGGCGGTGGATCTGCTGACCTGCTACGGGCGCATGGCCGGCGTCTGCATGCTGGGCGAATCCGCGGGGGACGAGTGGAGCCGGTACCCGCGCGAGGGTGACGATGACCGGCGGTATGTCATGCGGGACATCATTTGGTTCAGTCTCGTGAACGGGAATCCGGGGTGCTACTTCTGGAATGCCCGGGGCTTCGAGGTGGAGCAGTTTCGGCTGGCGAAGGAGATCGCGGAGGGCATCGACTGGGAGGGCTGGGTGCGGCGCAAGCCGGCGGTTGGGATTGATGTCTCGCACCCGTGGGAGGATGACAAGTACTACCGCACCCGCGATGGCACACGTGACTACGCGATGATGGGGCGATATGTGCAGCATTATCTGAGCACGGGAGTGGACTTCGACTTCACCTTCGAACCTGAAGCATACGACAGGAGCGCGGGGCTCGCCGAGTTCGCGCCGCCGGCGGGGGAGGGGCTGCTAAACCCGGGCGCTGGATGGCAGGCGCGCGTGAATGCGCGGGACGATCTGCGGCAGGGGCTCGCCTATGTGCGGAACTTCGGCGGCATCAAGCACTGGGACATGAGCAGCGTGGCGCGGGGCCCGAACCTGTACATGCGGGAGCGCAGAGCGGCGCCGCTGCGGATACGGCTGGGGCTGGGAGAGGGGACAGTGCGAGTGACCGCGACGGACCTGGATACCGGCCTGCGGCGGGAGTTCACGGTGCCGGGCGACGGCGAGCTGGACCTGGGCACGAATGACCACGACTGGGCGGTAGTGTGGCGAGGGCATTAGGGCAAACGTGACAACAACAGGGAAACGAGAAGGCCGCCGGGCATTTGCCTGGCGGCCTTTGGTTCACGTGGTGGACGGGATGAGATTCGAACTCACGGCCTCTTCCGTGCGAGGGAAGCGCTCTCCCAGCTGAGCTACCCGCCCATTTGGTTAACGGACCGCAAGTTTAGACCCTCAGCGGCGAAGTGTCAAGTTTCTTAGCGGGCCGGGGATGCGTGCCCCGAAAGTACGCACATACACGGGTCACGGGTGTCGTCGCCTGGAAGCGATCGCCTGCGGTCGCCATGACGGGCCCCGTGACAGATCTCAGGTTCCGTGGGGCCCC
>JAGPGE010000157.1 GCA_018056145.1 Armatimonadota bacterium | reverse complement strand
GAGGTATTGGCTGTCATCGGGGTCCTTGAGACGGTCGATGTGGAAGAAGTGACTCGTCGTAGGGCTCTCGCGGCGCGCTTCGTCGTCGGCAATGTCACATCTGACCAGTGTCCAGAACTCACGGAAACGTCGGCCACGCGCCTTCTGATGGCTCTTCTCGGCTTCACCGAGGCGGTTGTGGATGTTCGATGCGTCAGTACCACCTTTTATCTCCATAGATACAAGCGGCCGATTGCCGGTGACCATGGACTCCTCGATGCGCACATCGGGATCGTTGGCGAACTCAATCACGACGGTTCGCCCCGATGGGTTCTCGAGAAGCAGCGTTCGCTTGGTTTCCTGCCGGATGGCGGGGCCTACTACGTTCTTGATGATGTCCACCACTTCGAGAGTGGCTGCTTGCCCGATGCGCGTGTTCTCACTGCCGCGGAGGTAGGGACCTACCGTTAGCAGTTGCAACTCGGCGATGTTCTGGAGACTTAGCACATCCAGTCCGTCCACCAAATGCGCTCCCGTCGCCGCGAGGCTGCGACACAGAGCAGGCAGTTGTGCCTGGGCTCTGGGTGGCACCTCCCCCCGGTCCTCAAGAGCGAAGAACCGACCGAATGGTCCAGCGTTGCAGAACTCCTTCTGGGATAGCCCATAGAGCAGACGGTAGTAGCCCGGCAGTCGCGGGTCGGCCTCCAAGAGATAGGGCACTGGGAAGACGCTCTCGCCCCGCAGACCAAAGGACGCCACCTTCTGGAGTGCGACTGGCTCCACGAACAGGGCCAGTTGGGTGTCGAGTCGCCCAATATCGAGCCTGCGGACCGTGCGCTTGAGCGCGTCCTGGAGGTACAGCCCCCGTAGCGTCTGAAGATGGTGGAAGAAGGCGATCTGTAGATCGGGCTTGAGGACTGGGAATTCCTCGTCGGTCTTTGCTCAGGTGAACTCCTTGAGACGCCGGATGGCGATCTCGGCGTATTCCGGGTTGAGTTCTACCCCCATGAATCTCCGCCCCAGTCCCATGCAGACCTCGCCCACCGTCCCCGAGCCGAAGAACGGATCGAGGACGAGATCATTCTCACGTGACCCCGCAATGATGCACGGGGCCACTAAGGCAGGCGGAAAAGTCGCGAAATGCGCTTCAGGGAACGGTTCCGTGTTGAGCGACCACACGGTCCGACGGTTCCTATACTCGTCGCCCCCGTCTGCAGGCTCACGAATCGCTTCATAGTCGTAGTAGTACTGCTCAGATTTCGAGAGGAGGAAGATGTACTCGTGCGCCCTCGTGGGTCGGTCTTTGACCGACTCAGGCTGGCAGTTCGGCTTGTGCCAGATGATATCGGAGCGCAGGTACCACCCGTCATCCTGGAGCGCGAAGGCAACCCGCCGCGGCACGCCGATGAGGTCCTTGGGCTTCAGCCCTTCGGGCGTGTCAGGGCGGTAACCCATCGCGCGCGCTGGGTTCTTTCGGTCTTTCGCTCGCCAGGTTCTCCCCCCGCTAGTGTATGAATCACCAAGATTGAGCCACAAGGTGCCGTCATCTGTCAGCGTTCGGCGGACCTCCCTGAAGACGTCGACTAAGTGTCTTACGTACTGTGTGAGGTCCCTCTCAGCGCCGATCTGGTGGGCGATGCCATAGTCACGCAGCCCCCAGTATGGGGGACTAGTGACGCAGCAGCGGAATGTGCAGTCGGGAACGTCGCGCAACACTGTCAGCGCATCCCCCACTACGACCGCGCACTGAGGGGCAGGCCCGGTGGGGGTCTCATCCACGGAGTTCATTCGCAGTTGGGCTGCGTTTATTTCCACAGCTTCTCCATTGCAGCCTGGTTTCCGCTTAGGGAACCGGGACGGCGTTTCCTGTCCAGTTCGTATACACACTATCATAACCAGCTTCGGGCGGTTCCGCAAATCGATGCGTCTTCACCCGCCCTCCGAAAGCACCTCCAGGAAGCGCCGGGCGACGCGATCCCAGTTGAAGTCATGCCGGACGCGCTCCTGGCCCTGCCTGCCCAGTTCCGCGGCATATTCGCGGTCGGTCAGCAGGCGCGCCGCCGCCGCCACAAGCGCATCGTCGTCACCGGGCTTGACCAGCAGCCCTGAGACTCCATCACGGACCGCGTCGGTCACTCCGCCGCAGCGGGTGGCGATCACCGGCTTGCCTGCGGCATTGGCCTCGAGGTACACCACCCCGAAGCCCTCCAGGGGATCCCCCCGAACTTCTTTCGTGGGCATGATGAAGACGTCGCTGAGCTGATAGTAGGCCGGCAGGTCCTCGCCGGGCACGTCCCCTGCGAAGATGACCGAATCGGTCAGCCCCAGGCCAGTTGCGAGATCGCGCAGGCTCTTCTCCTCTGGCCCCGTGCCCACGATGAGATACGCGACCGGCCCCGCCTGCTCGATGATGGACGGCAGCAGGCGGATCACGTCGGCGTGACCCTTGCGCTCCACAAGGCGGCCCACGGTGACAAGCACCGGGCGGTCGCCGATGCCCAGGCTTTCGCGCAGAGGAGCCAGATCATGCGGCTCCATGAAGGGCTCGGGCCGGACGCCGTTGTTCACCACGCGGACGCGTTTCGAGGGCACTCCCGCGCGCACGAACTGCTCGGCAGTCCAGTGGCTGACCGCGACGCAGACGTCGATCTGCCGCAGGATGTACTTCTGGGCCAGCCATTTCAGCGGGTTGCCGCCAGTCAGCAGGAACTCTCTGCCGTGTCCGATGAGCACTATCTTGGGGCGGTTGATCTTGATGGTGTTGATGGCCGCGAGTCCTTCGGGAAACCACTTGATGGCGATGATGGCCCGGGGGCGTTCGGGGATCTGGTCGATCAGCCCCGACACCCCGGCGCTCAGGTTCGCCGCCACCTGCATCTTTGGCCCGTCAGGTACGCGCACCACGGGGTACGGGCAGGACTCGTCGAACTCGGCCCCCCCCTCCCGGCAGACCGTGACCACACCCACGGCCTCACCGGACCGGTGGATGGCCAGAGGCAACTCGTACGCGACCGTCTGGATCCCTCCCCGAGACGGGGGGAAATCGGCGGCGAGAAACACCAGGGACATGCACTGAACCTCGCGTTCGGTGTGGGTCGGAGCGGGTGCGGCCTACACGCCGTCCAGGAACTCGCGGCTTTCCACGCGCTTCTTGATGTCCCGCAGGAACTTCGCGCCGTCCGCGCCGTCAGCCGCGGCGTGGTCCACGCTCAGGGTGCAGATCATGGTGCGCCGGACCGCCAGTTCGCCACCCACCACCACGGGGCGGGGCTTCACCGCGCCGATGCTGAGAATGCCCGTCTGCGGCGGGCTGATGATGGCGCTGAAGGAGTCCACATCCGAGGGGCCGATATTGCTGATGCTGAATCCGGCGCCCATCTGGAGACTCGCCCGCAGCTTGCCGTCACGGGCGAGAGCGATCATTTCCCGGGTCTCGGCGGCGATCTCCTGCATGCTCTTGGTGTCGGCATCCAGGACGGTAGGCATGAGCACGCCCTTTTCCGTAGCCACCGCGAAGGCGACGTTCACATGCTCCAGCACGTGCAGGCCATCTTCGGCGACCCAGGCGTTGAAGCGCGGGTTGTCCCGCAGCGCAAGGGCGACACACTTGATGATGTAGTCGTTATAGCTGGGGATATCCTCCTGGCCCTTTTCGCGCAGTGACGCCCGCAGTTCGGTGAGCGCGGTGGCATCCATCTCGCTGCTCATCCAGAAATGGGGCTTCTCATTGACGCTCTTGAGGGTGCGCTCGCCGATAGCCTGCCGCATGGGGGTATTGGTGAGGAGGGTGAAGGGTTGTTCATCCGGCCTCGGACGACGGGACATCTTCATCACTTCCTTTGAACGTGTCTGCGCCCTCAGTTCGCCCTGTTCCAGGGGTACACCTGCACGAATGGCCAAGCGCCGCAAGACATTGCGGCCCGCGTTTCGGCCCCGTCTTTCGCATAGCTTATCCACAGTGTGGAAAACCGGCGTGGAAAAGGGAGTGCGCCTTTGAGTGCGGCCGGAAGTCGTCCGGGTAGACGGCCCATGGCGAAAGGCCCAGAATCGCGCGCATACGGGGTTCTTCCGATGCACAGACGCCGCGGGTTGTGGAAAACCCTGTTGAAACTACGGTGCATAGGTGGAAAACCCCTCTATATATGGGGTGATTGGGGTGACTGGACTGATTCCCGGAGCTTCCGCAGGGTGGGGCATCCGCGCTCAAGACCCGCTCAATAGACCTGTCCGAAGCCAGCCGACCGGCCGGACGAGCCATGGTCGGACAGGTGTTCGCATGCAGTTATCCACAACCGGACGGGCTGCGACCACGCACGACCGAGGACCCACCCGATCACCCCCGGGCGGCGCGATCTCACTTAGTTCGCGGGTATAAAGGTACTGGCGTTATACAGAAGGAATCGCATCACGCCTGCACAATACAACACGGTACAGACACGGCCTTGTGGCCGAATCACCAGAGAAAGGGTGGGTTGCTATGCAGGGCAGTCGGTGTCGTGGGTTCACTCTCATCGAGCTTCTTGTGGTCATAGCTATCATCGCGATCCTGGCCGCCATTCTTTTCCCTGTCTTTGCGCGTGCTCGGGAGAAGGCGCGCCAGACCTCGTGCCTCGCGAACTCTAAGCAGTTGAACCTTGGCGTCATCATGTATATGCAGGACTACGACGAGACCTTCCCTCCGCTCATGTTCGGCACCGCATTGGGCGTCGTCAGTATGTTCGACGTGGTCATGCCGTATGTGAAGAACAACCAGATCGGGGACTGCCCCAGCAGAAACGCGGCGATCCTGGTGTACTCGGGCGGCGCGTGGGTCTCTCCGTCGGGTGGCGACGCGGGCATGGACCTGAGTCTCCTTCAGCCCGGCCACGTAGACCCGAAGCACTCTTACGGCCCCAATGAGCGACTGGTCCACGAAATCAACCCGGCCTCATCCGCCACGTACCAGCGCACGCCCACCGCACTAGCCGAAGTGTCCAGCGTCGCGGAAGTGCCCCTGGCCTTCGAAGCAGTCGGGCACAACCACGGGAACCCCGCCACGACCGGCCCAATTGATCTCGCGACCATCAACGGCTGGGGCCCGGCGCGCCGGCACAACGAGGGCCTGAATGTGGCTTTCGTGGACGGCCACGCCAAGTGGTACGCGAAGGACAAGTCGCCCGGCTGGTACAACGTCTACGACGAAATCTGGGGCATCTGGTAAGGCCCGGAGCCGAGAAGCGCCCTGCCGCGGGGTCCCTGAACTGGGACCCCGCGCTGTTTTGGGGCAGGCTGGGGAGGTCGTGGCGGGCCGCGTCGCGAAGCATCCCTGCAGTCTGAGACGCTGGAGGTCAACATGATGCACTGGCTCGTCGCTGCCATCATTGCCGCTCTTGTGCCTCTGTGCTGCCTCGCTAGGGAGTCAGGGGGCATGTACACCCCTGAACGTCTTGCAAACGTGCGCAGAAATGTGGAGAACCACGATTGGGCCAAAGCGATGCGGGATCGTGCCGTCAACAACGCTGCGCCATGGGTGGCGAAGTCCGACGAGGAGCTCTGGAAGATGGTCCCCGGGCAGGACCTTCCCCGCTGTATCGACGCCACCATGACTTACACCAAGTCGGGCAAGGTCCGGCCAGGATGCCTTGTCTGCGGCGAGAAGGTGTTCAGGTTCGGCAATTATCCTTGGATCGTCGATCCCGCCGGAAAGCCCTGGAAGATCACCTGCCCGTCATGCAAGACCGTCTATCCCACCAATGACTTCGGCAAGTACTACGAGAGCGCCATTGACGAGCACGGGCTGTTCGACCCCGCGAAGGGCGATCGCTCACTGCTGTTCAACGCCGAGCACCCCGACCCTGCCGATCCGCTGCACAAGTGGGGTGTGGATGATGGGTACGGCTACATCGACGCAGACGGCAATTCCCACCGCTTCATCGCGTACTTCGGCTGGAAGTACTGGCAGTATGTCTGTGGCGGCGTGGGCGTGCTCGCGGAAGCGTATGTGATGACCGGCGACCCGCTCTACGCTCACAAGTGCGCGGTGCTCCTGGATCGGATCGCGGACGTCTACCCGGCCATGGACTGGAGCAAATACGCTAAGATGGGCTGGTACCACTCGGACGGCGGGAGCAAGCGCGGGAAGATCGAGGGGCGGATCTGGGAGACCGGCGTCCTGACCGACTTCGCGCGCAACTACGACAAGATCATCACCGGCCTCGCGGACCAGCCGGAACTCTACCAGTTCCTGGCCGAGATGGGCCGCAAGTACCAGTTGCCCACCGAAAAGGGTAGCCGGGAACTGCTCATGGCCAACATCGACGAGAACATCCTGCGTTGCGGCGCCGACGCGGTGCGTAACCAACAGATCTGGGGCAATGAGGGCATGCACCAGCGGGCAATGGCCGCATGCGCCATCGCCCTGGACACCGAGCCCGAGACGTCCGAGTGGCTGGACTGGATTTTCGCTGAGAAGGGCGGACATGTACCGGCGATCATCGTCGGGGGCATCGACCGGGACGGTGTGGGCGCCGAAGCCGCCCCGGGATACGCGCTGGGATGGGGCGCGAATATCGGGACTCTCGCCGACATGCTGGCTGACTACGGCAAGTACGAAAAGCATGACATTTACCGGGACTTCCCGCAGTTCGCCAAGACCTTCACCGCGGGCTCGCGCATCACGATCCTGGACTACGACACCCCGTCCATCGGCGATACCGGCGCAACCGGTGATATCGGCAAGGTGCAGAGTTCCCCAGAGTTCATGGTGCGCGGATACCGATACCTGGGGGACCCGCAGATCGCCCTGGCGGCGTATCGTGCCAACGGCGATTCCGCCGCGGGCCTGGGGCGGTCCATATTCGACGAGGACCCGGACCGAATCAGCCGAGAAGTGGCGCAGATCGCGGCGCAGGCAGGGGCAGCGTCTGGTCTCGGACCCCACCATATGCCTGGCTACGGGTTCCTGACCCTGGAATTCGGACAGCGGAAGACGGGTACCGGGCTGTTCATGTACTACGGCCGCAATGGCGGACACGGGCACAAGGACCGGCTGAACATCGGCCTGTATGGTTTCGGCTTTGATCTCACACCGGACCTGGGCTATCCTGAGTTCGCCACAAGCTGGCCCCAGCGCAATGAGTTCACCGACCCCACCATCTCCCACAATACGGTGCTGGTAGATCAGGTCCCGCAGAGTGTCAACTGGGTGGGCCACCCGCGGTTCTTCAAGGTCCTCCCGGGCTTCCAGTGCGCCGAAGTGGAGAGCAGTGACGTGTACGCGTCCACCCGGGACTACCGCCGCACAGTGGCGATGATCCAGGTCTCCGACTGGCTGGGCTACGCGCTGGACGTGTTCCGTGTGGAAGGCGGCGCCGACCACATGCGCGGGCTTCACGGACCGGGAGTGGAGGTCACGACATCTGGCCTGAAGCTCACGGCCCAGGAGACGGGGACACTGGCAGGGCCGGACATCGCCTTCGGCACCACGCTCCCGGTCGGGCCGAAGTACGGGTACTCCTGGCTGGGGCGAATCGAGTACGACAATCTCCCGCCGGACAACTGGACGGCGGACTGGAAGGTGCAGGCGGGGTACCGCGGCGCTACTGGCGCCGAGGATGTTCACGTGCGGATGTGGGACTTCACCCCGGCAGACGACGTGGTCCTCGCGGACGGCGAGCCTCCCCAGAACAAGGCGGGGAACCCGCGCTGGCTGCGCTACTGCCTGTCCCACAGGGCCGGGGAGGACCTCACTAGCACTTTCGTCTCCCTGCTGGAGCCCTACCAGGGCGAACCCATCATCGACCGCGCTGAGCGCCTGCCCCTGCCCGGCGACCCGCATAGCGGGCCGGTGGCATTGCGGGTGTACCTCAAATCCGGCGCGGTGGATACCCTCATCTACTCACCGGATGGCGCTGCAGTGACGGTGGATGACACCACCTCCTGCCAGGGCCGTCTGGCCATGGTGCGCACGCGGGACGGAGCGGTGGAGACCATGGCGCTCATCGCCGGGACCCGCCTGCAATACGGCGACATCATCCTGAGCGCGCCCGACGCCGGTCATACCGGAAAAGTGGTGCGTTTTGACAAGGACACGCTGGACGACGCCCGGATTTGGGTGGACGCGGACCTGCCTACGGGCGAAACCCTTGCGGGACAGGAGATCATCATCGAGAACGATCGGGCGCGGAACGCCTGCTATACCATCGAGCGCGTGGAGCGGGACGGCGACCTGACCCTCATCTCGCTGGGTCGCGTGAGCCTGGTGCGCGGGTATGTGGACGCGAACGACTACTCGAAGGGATTTGCGTACAACTTCGCGGAAGGTGCTTCCTTTGTCATCCCGAACCACATCTACGCCGAGCGCCGGGGCGACCGGGTACTCAAGGTCCGAACCAGCACCCGCATGGACGTCTCGGTGACGCAGCCGTAGCCCGCCGGGGGCCGCAGGGAGGGGGCGGCGCCGTGGGGCCCTGTGCCCTGGACGTCGGGCACATCCCACGGGTGGCGCAAGGCGTAGGCCAAGGATCAGGTGCGGGATGTCGGCGTCATCCAGCCGACAGGGCCCCGCACAAGCCGCGGCCTGGAGCAGTACACACGCACGGGGGCCGGTCGGCAACACGAGAAAACACTATCTGAACTGGACCAGGAGGCGGAGCACTATGTCTGACGTGCGTGTCGGTTTCGTGGGTGCCGGGTACATGGCGCAGGTCGCGCATATTCCGTGTTTCCAGCAGGCTGCCGGGGCGAAGGTCACGGCGCTCGCGTCTTCCCGGCCAAGACTGCTCAACCAGGTGGCTGACCGCTTCGGCATCGAAAAGCGTTACGCTTCCCATTCGGAACTCGGCGCGGACCCCGACATCGACCTCGCGGTGGTCGTCGTACCGCCGGAGCTAAACGTGGACATCTGCGCGGAACTGCTCGAGGCGGGCAAGGATGTGATCTGCGAGAAGCCCGTGTCGCTCAGGGCGACCGACGCAGAGCGCCTGAGAGACATCTCCGTGCGCACTGGCAAGCGGCTCCTGGTGGGGTTCATGAAGCGGTTCGATCTCGGCGTCCGGGCTGCGAAGGCCGTTGTGGACGGCTGGCTGGCCACCGGCGAGGCGGGGAAGTTGCTGTACGCCCGCGCACATTCCTTCATCGGTGGCGACTGGCAGGGCAATATCGGTGCGCTCTTCTCCACCATCAAGACGGACGAGCCGATGAGTGCAAAGCCCGCCACGCCCATGCCAGACTGGTTGCCCGAAAAGTACGCGGGAGCATGGGGCCCCTACTACTTCACGAACCATGTGCACAGCCACGACATGGACTTGCTCGGGTATTTTCTGGGTCGTGATTTCCGGGTCTGTGACGCCGACTGGAGCCGGGATGTGAAGCGGGTCTGCCTCGAATACGGTGACGCGGTGGCCCAACTGGAGACCGCGAAGTGCGGCGCCAACACGCGCTGGGACGAAGACCTCACCCTGTATTTCGAGGGCGGTTCGGTGCGGGTGAAGCTCCCGCCGCCGCTGCTCATCAACGTTCCGGCGGAGGTCGAAATCTATGCGATGGGTGACAGGCAGGAAATCAGGCTGCCGCAGGTGAAGTATAGCTGGTCTTTCCTGGAGCAGGCGCAGAACGCGGTGGATGTGGCCGCGGGCAAAGCGGAGCCCATCTGCACCATAGACGATGGATTGACGCAGGTGCGGATGACAGAGGCCATCTTTGCGGTTCTCGCGGGGTCGTAGCTGACAACCCGGTGCTGATCACGCTGGCTTGCTGCGTGCGGTTGTCTTCCGCAAATCGCCATTCTCTCGACCTGCCGGCGGTGTAGCATAGGATCGCATACCTATGCACTCCGTCGAGATTGTGCGTCTGACCCGTTGTCCATT
>JAGPGE010000156.1 GCA_018056145.1 Armatimonadota bacterium | reverse complement strand
CCCTCTGCGCATCTCCGGGGGCGTACTGACGGGGGAGTTCAGCTGGAAGCTTGCGGCGGCGAACCGCGCGGCCAGCGTGGTCCCGCTCGCCCTGCTGACCTACCTCATCATGCAGGGGAAGCAGGAGTTGTTCGAGGATCTGGCGCAGACCACAGTCCTCACCACATACGGCCTGCCGTGGTGGTAGGTGCCCGGGACGAATAGATCGTCGCCGGCTGTAGGCCTCTGGTCGTCGTCGTCTTTAGGGCGGATCCCTGTGCCCCACCGGCCGTTGCCGCATGCCGTCAGTGGGACAGGCAATCCTGCCTGTCCGCCGTTGCCGTCGCCTTCCGGAGGGGCCCCATCCGGCCCGGCCGGTCGCCGTCTGGAGGCGCGAGGACAACGATGGACAGCAGGCGGACAAGACGCCCGCCCCACGCCGCCGCAGACCCCTCTCTGCCTCACATCGCCTTGTCCAGCAGCGCCACCACGTCCTCCTCGCGCACGATCCGTGGGTTCGCCTTGCTGGAGCCGGAAGCCATGGTCGCCTCAATGATCGCGGAGTAATCCTCGTGCTTCAGGCCGAACTCCGCGAAACGCCGCCGACACCCCATCTCCTCGCAGAGCCGCTCCGTCCACTCGATCAGCTCCACGGTGGCATCGTCATCGTTGAGTTCCGCGCTGATTCCCATGGCCCGCGCGGCCATGGCCATCTTCGGCGCCCGCACCGGCGCGTTGAACTCCAGCACATACGGGAGCAGCAGAGCGCAGGCCTCGCCGTGAGCCAGCCCGTACAGTGCTCCCAGCGGGTGGGCGATCCCGTGCACCAGCCCGAGTCTCGCGCTCGCCAGCGCAAGCCCCGCGAACATGCTGCCCAGCGACATGTTCTCCCGCGCTTCGCGGTTGTCGCCTTCCGTGTACGCCACCGGGAGCCACGCGCTGATGCGCACGGCGGCTTCCAGCGCCAGGTGGTCGCTGAAGGGGTTGTCGCCGCGCGAGAGATAGGACTCCAGCGCCTGGGTCAGCGCGTCCAGCCCCGTGAAGGCCGTCTGCTCCGGCGGGACGGAGAGCGTGAGCGCCGGGTCCACGATGGCCACCGAGGGCATCATCCCCTCGGTGCGGATGCTGGCCTTGAGCCGGCGCTCGGGGTCCGTGAGCACTGATACATGGGTGACTTCCGACCCCGTGCCCGACGTGGTGGTGCAGCAGATGTTCGGCACGCAGTCGGGGCTGATCTCGCGCCCTCCCACAAATTCCGCCGTGGGCGCGTCCTCATTGGCCAGACCGGCGATGGCCTTGGCTGCGTCCATCACGCTCCCGCCGCCCAGGCCGATCACAAGGTCGCAGGCATCGCGCGCAAACGCCTCCCGGCCAAGGTCGATGATCTCCACCGAGGGATCATGCCCCACTCCCTCAAACAGGAAGGGCTTCAGGCCGTGGTCGCGCAGGCCCTCCAGAACCCCGTCCAGCAGTCCGCCACGGCGGATGGACCCGCCGCCGATGACCACCAGCGGCCTGCTCCCCAGCTTCTTTGCAGCGCCGGGCAGTTCGCGGATTGCGTTCCAGCCGAAGAGGACTTCCCGGGGTGAGCGGATCACGAAGGAAGGGACGAGGGGCATCGCGGACGCCTCCTGACTCACGAGTCGGCCGATGCGTTACGAGTTACGAAAAGGGGCCCGCTGTGTGCGAGCCCCTGGCTAGCGTAGCGTGTTTCAGCAGTCTCTACTGCGGCCCCATTCCCATCGCGCCGCCGCCGGGACCACCTGGCATCGCGGGGCCCATCCCCGGCATCTCGCCGCCCATGCCGGGCGTTTCGCCGCCCATTCCGGGCATCCCTGCACCACCGGGACCCATACCCGCGCCGCCTGCGCCACCTGCGGCGCCACCGGGAACCGGACCGATGAACTTCATCTGTTCGGGCGGGCCACCGTCCACAACGATCCGCGCCGCCGCGTTGTCCAGAGCCTTCAGCTGGTCCTTGGTGAGGGTGAATTCGAACTCGAAGTACCAGCCTTCCTTGCCGTCCAGATTCAGGCGGCCGCCGTTGAACTTCTGGTCGTCCGGCGGCAGGAGCAGCCGGTAGCGCGGGTTGTAGTAGATTGTGGGCGGGTGGAGCATCTGGGTGAACAGGCCCGGCGTCAAGCCTGAGGGCTGCGCCGCCCGGACAATCTCCTTGCCCTCTGGGTCGAACAGGCGAAGCTGCACTTGCACCCGGCCCCACAGGTCGTTCCAGACCTGGATCGTCTCGTCCGCCAGGTAGAAACGGGCCTTGCGGTATGCGCCGCCGTCCCAGGTGACGAACTCGAAGGGCGACCGGCCGTGACCGGGATTATCGAACTTCTTCAAGGCATTGTAGAACTTGCGCCCGTAGTTCTTCTGACAGCCCTCCTTCACATGCATGACCACGGGTACCGTGATGGTGAAGGAATCGGGCAGGGTAGCTTCCCAGCGTCCCCAGCGCACGGTGCCGTCGGGGTTGTGCATGGCCTTGCGCTCCCAGTCATAGCGGAGCAATTGCGGGCCGATGCGCGGGTGGCCGACCTCGAACCAGAAATTGGTGAGCGCGTCCTTCCAGCGCTCCCAAATGACATTGACTTCATTGTGCTTGACCGCGGCCTCCAGGTAGACCTGGTTCCACATTTTGCCGCCGGGCTGCCCAGTGAGGGGCTGGGGGACGTCCAGCGTCTCGTCGGCATAGACCCGCGCCAGAGAATACCACATATTGCGGGTATAGCGCTTGGGCGTGCCGTCCTCCTCCATGAGGTAGACTTCCGGCAGCGGCACCGGAGCCTGTCCCTCCTGGGCGAGGAACTCGCCGTAGTTCATGAGCAGCTCCTCGGGCATTGCGTTCTCGGTCCACTGGTAGCTGTGGCCACCAGCGCCAGCGCCACCGCCTCCGGGACCACCAGCCATACCCATATCCATCCCAGGACCCATCATCTCCTGGGCGAATGGCTGGGTGACGAAAACGCCGACGCATGCGGCAAGCGCCAGTGTAATCGCCCCGAGGATCATAAGCACGCGTCTTGCACGCATAGAATCACACCTCGAGAGCGGCCGGCTGTCGAGGAATAACGGCTTTCTCGCACCTGTGGAGTATATCCGTTTCGTCCGCAAACCGTCAAGCGACCCGCAGTCGAGGAGCATCGGTTTTGTGGCAGGAATGTAGGCCTCGTGTGCGGCCGGGGTGCTGTGCCCGTGGTGTTGAGGCAGTGCCGTGCGCCGTCAGGCTCCGGGAAGGGCCGCCAAGCCCCGGATGGGCGGCCCTTCCGGGTGCGCGGGGGACGGCCTGTCGCCCCCATTCGGGGGCTCAAGGCGCATCGTGGGGCGGGAAATCCAGGGGCTTCCGCCCCTGGCTATAGGCTGCCGCCCGCTCCGCGGGCTGTAAGGCAACGGCTCAGGACCGCAAGGCGCGGGCACGGTCAATCGGTATCCGGCCCCAGCCGGTACGGTCAAAGGCTTTCTAGGTACCTCAATTGAGGTAGTCTCTATGTCAATCGGTATCCGGCCCCAGCCGGTACGATCAAAGGGTATTCGGCCCCAGCCGGTACGGTCAATCGGTATCCGGCCCCAGCCGGCACGGTCAAAGGGTATTCGGCCCCAGCCGGTACGGTCAATCGGTATCCGGCCCCAGCCGGCACGATCAAAGGGTATCCGGCCCCAGCCGGTACGGTCAAAGGCTTTCTAGGTACCTCAATTGAGGTAGTGCCTATGTCAATCGGTATCCGGCCCCAGCCGGCACGATCAAAGGGTATCCGGCCCCGGCCGGTACGGTCAAAGGCTTTCTAGGTACCTCAATTGAGGTAGTCCCTATGTCAATCGGTATCCGGCCCCAGCCGGCACGGTCAAAGGCTTTCTAGGTACCTCAATTGAGGTAGTCCCTATGTCAATCCGTATCCGGCCCCAGCCGGTACGGTCAAAGGCTTTCTAGGTACCTCAATTGAGGTAGTCTCTATGTCAATCGGTATCCGGCCCCAGCCGGTACGCATCGCACAAAACCGATGCTCCTGCGAGCCGCGGAGCGGGATTTATGGCCACCGGCCCAACGTGTTGGTCGCCCTGGCCTACTCCCTCCGCTCCGGTCTCTTGCGGGGGCGGGGCGGGGGGCTTGTGCTCTGCAGATAGTGCAGCAGGCAGCGGGTGAACACCGTGCCGCCAACGAACACGAAACCCGACCAGAGTATGGCGTGGTAGTAGAACCCGTCCTGCAGCATCTCCCGAGCGAGATACCAGATGGTCAGCACGATGATGACCATCATCGCAAGCGTGGCGGTGCAGGAGCCGGAAGCCGGCGCATCCACCGGATGGCCGCCGTAATCACCTGTCGGAGGGTGCCCCAACGCCACCACTAAGTTCTCACTCTCAGGGGTACGCAGCGCCCAGTGTCGCATGCCGCGGAAGAGGTTGATCGTCCGGTCGTGGATCTCCCGCAGCGACGAGGCCTCGCGCGATTCCAGGGTGAAGCTGCGGTTCGGTTCGCGCGGCGCATGCCAGTGAACCACAATGCGCGGCGGCCCGAGAGGCGCCGGGGTCAGGTCGATTCTGTCGATGCGCGACTTGCTGAGCGACCAGGAGAACCGGTCCCCCAGGAATACCAGGGCGCCGTCATGGATGCACAGAAAGCCCACGTCCAGATCGGTCTCGCCGTCCCAGGTACGCACCTGATCTCCCGGCGCGAAACCGATGAAGCGCACATCGGTGGCGCATTCACGCACCAGGTCGCAGCCGTTCAGGTGATCCTCCAGACGCTTGCGCAGCCAGCCGTTACCCAGCAGTGCGAAGCGGTTCTGCACAACCCAGGTCAGCCCGCTGGAGGCCAGGAACGCGAAACCTGTGATCAACCCGGCCACCCAGCCTGTGGGGTCCGGAATCAGGTAAGTGATGGTGATCAGGGCCAGCGCAAAGGGCACCGCCGAGGCGAGCACGATCGCCACGCTGGCGATGATGCGGTTGCGGGCCTTGAAGGCCCCCGTGAAAAAGCGCGGACCATCCCCGTCGGGCACGGTCATGGCGTTCTGTCCAGACATGCTGTTCATATTGGCTACTCAGCCCAAAGGTCCTGCAAAAGTGTGTTCGCGACTGTGGCCATCCGCGGCCCCGTGTCCTCCACGAACCGGGCGCTCTGGCCTTCGTACGCTCCCTGCCGGAAGCCTTCCACGGTAGGAACATAACCCACGCAGTCATTGGCAAGTTCCACCAGAAATGTCCAACGGGCGGGGGACTCGGCCTTGATCCGCAGCCCGAACTCCACAAAGTACTCCGCCGGAATGCCCACGATCGCCAGGTCCCCGACGCGGAAAGCCTGCAGTTCGGTGGACTGGCCCGTGACGCCTTGCTCCACGCGCTTCAGCCGCCCCCGGGCGTTGATCTTGCGGAAGTCCGTGTCGGCGATATCCGGGTCTGCGACCACCTGCCGAAGTCCCGCGATCTCCTCATCCGTGAAGGGGCGGTACTCCAGTTCGAAGACTTCCCGCCGGGCGCCGAGAACCGGTTCCCCGCCCCCGATGGGCTCCGGCGCGACCATGCACTTGAGCACCTCGCCCGCGAGGGTCTGGCCCATCTTGCGGCAATGGTCGAACCCTCCCTGCCGGGTCCGCGCGAAGACGTTGATGTGGTTGATGTTTCCGCAGCAGCCATTGGCGAAGAGCACGGTGGCGCCCGGGAAGCCCGCATTCGCCAGAGTCTGCCGCATGAAATAGGGATAGTCGGCGGAGATCAGATGGTTGCCGTTGCCCAGCACGTCCAGGTGGCAGGCGAAGTTGACCAGGATCGCCGACGGGTCGGTGGCCGGGCCTGCGAACAGGCAGCCTACATCCGGGTCGATGGGGCCGTCACTGCGCACCACGTCAGGGTTGCCCACGCCGGGATTCGTGCGGGTGGTGCCGTCGCGCATGAGATACCGGCGGTTGAAGGCGATGGTCGTCTCGCGCCCCACCGCCACACGCAGGTCGCCCTCAGCCAGCCGCGAATCCGCCTCGGCCACCGCTCCCGCGAGGCGCTCGGGGAGCATGCTGACCCAGCCTTCGTCTCTCCGGTCCTTCCCCCCGGGCATCATGATCGGCCCCGCGTGGGTGTGGGTGGCCCAGACCATCACATTATCCGCGGGAATACCCGTGTTCGCACTGACAAGCTCCCGGGTCCGCGCGCAGACCGCCGGGTCCATGCCGATGAGATCGCAGCCGACCAGGGCCAGTTTCTCGGAGCCATTGGAGATGACCATCGCGGCTGCGAGAAGCGGATCGTGGATGCCCACCGACGCGCGGCTCACGAAATGCCCGGCGAGATACCCGCCCAACGGCGGGGTAATGTCGATGATCGCGGCCCCGGTCGAGTACATGTTCAAGGCTCCTTTGTAACGTGGCGAAGGGTGAGGCCGTGTCGGGAAGGGATGTCTGGACCTCGCCGCCAGGGCCGGTCCCCTACAAGGGTGCTGATCGCTTGTTGAAGCGGGCGTGCCCGCGACTGTCGTTGACGTTCCGGTGGCAGGCGTTCGCGGGCAAGCCCGCTCCGTTATGCCCTTTCCACTGACGCCGTGGCGCCTCCGCTGTCCCCCTACCGCAAGAATGCGATCTCGCCCGGCTCGAGGCTCAGCGTCCGCCGGGCGCCGTGCCACGTGAGCACGCCTTCCACCGGCTCCCGCGTGATATTCACCGCGAGCAACGCTTCGGACCCGTCCGCTGCCCGGAAAGCATTATGCAGGATCGCGGGAAGCTCTCGCCCGCTCACCCGCACCGAGCCCACTTCCAGCGGCGGCTTGTGCAACATGCGCCCGTGGAGCAGATATGAGCTCGCTTCTTCACAGTACAGCTCCACCCAGCGGCGCATGAAGTCGTGGTCCAGCGGCACCTCGGGGCGCATGACCTGCGCCCACGTGCCGTCCGGCAATGCGCGTTCCAGGACCATGTCGTCCACCCAGACCTTCCCCGGCCCGTCGATGTGGATCATGATCCGCAGCATCTCGGATTCGGCCGGGACCGTGAACTCCGCGCTGCCTTCGACCCATTCCCCGCCCGTGTCCTGGGGGATCTGAATGCGCGCGCCGCCGGTACTTCGCAGGCCCGGAGCGAAAGTGCCCAGCCCGATGCCATTTGGCTTCTGCATACCCTCCGACCGCAACCACGCGCGGAGCCGGTACTGGCCGCCGATGGCGAACTGGCCTCCGACGCTCACATTCTGCGACACCTGCACCACTTCCGTGGGCTCGGTGTTCTCCAGCCGCAGGCTGTGGTCGCCGCCATGGGCGACCTCGGCATCGTGGAAGCACTTGCCCGACCACGTCTGCCCCTGGTAGCCGCCCACCTTGTCCCATCCCGCCGGCGCGCTGCCCACCCACTCCTCGAAGTCCCCCCCGGCAAGCGACGGCCCAGGCCCGGTGAGCCTTGAAGGCACGAAATGGGGCATCTGCCCGGTGACAAGGCAGTACCCCGCGCCGGGCAGGTCATTCGCGCGCGGGTTGCTCTGGAATGTGGGCAGGTACTCGTGGTAGATGTAGTTGAAGACCGATTCCGGAATCGTGTCATCCTCGGCGCGCCACATCGGTTCCCAGTCCCGGTAGTCCTGGATCGCCACCTGCTGGATGAAATGCTCGTTGGGTTCCTCGAAGCACACCAGGGCGTCCGGGTCGACCTTCCTGCATTCCGCAAGCATGGTCTCCAGTTGCCGGCGGAACACCTCGGTCATCCACAGCCCCGGCCCCGGCGGATGGTTGTGGTCGGTCTTGTAGCAGAACGGGTACGCGCCACCCACCACCTGGTCCACCTGCACGAGATCCGCGCCACGCTCCACCAGCTTCACGGACAGGTCGTTGAACCAGTCGATGGTCCATGGGTCGCCGGGACACATGGTCGCCGTTGTTCCGCCGCGCAGCCAGCTGGGCTCGCGCACATACAGGCTGCCGTCCCGGTTGTGTATGGCGTGGGGGCGGGCGATCTCGTCGAAACGCTCCCGATCATCCCACCGGAACGTTCCGTCAGCGAGCTTATCGAAGGTCAGCGTGTAATGGTACCCGCTGGGCCAGGGGAAGATATGCACCCCGCGCTCCCGTGCAAAGGCCGCCAGACTGCGGAACTCCTCATCCGACGGGAACACCGGGAAGTAGTCCGGGGTGATCCAGCTCTCCACCTTCTCCCAGCCCCAGTAGGCCGCGATGAGATGGTTCCCCGCCGGGAAATGCTTGCCCCAGTAGCCGGTGAGCCAGTTGCGGATGCGCTCGGGTTCCGCAAGCCATGCGCGGTTGAAGCGCACGGTGGCCGGACCGTCTTTGAACCACTGCGGCACATCGTCGCGGTCGGCGAACTTCCGGGCGCACCAGTGCTGCTTCTCGGCCCATGCCTTGTAGATGTCGGCCCCGTCGCGCCAGGTGGTGGCGGCCCCGTTCTCGCCCCGGAAAGTGCCGATGGCTGCCTCGAAGCCCAGGCTGAAGTCCCCGGTATCGAAGCAGTGGCGGTCCCAGTCGGTCTCCAGCCCCTCTTCGATGCGCCGACATTCCACAGTCTTCGGGTAGCCCGCCTGATCCAGGGCGGCGAAAACCACGCCCACGCCGTCGTCATGGTAGCAGCCGAACTGCGCCGCGAGGCTCCCCGGCTGCCTGGCCGATGCGCGACGGTTCACGGGCCACTCCGAGGGCCGCGGTGAAATGCCGCCTTTCGTGCGGCCAAGCACCAGCGCGTCCTCGCCCTGCCCGCTCAGCGGCGCATTGAGCACCACGAAAGGGTACTGCACCTCCTCCAGGACCAGGTCTTCAGGGATCGTCGCCTCCAGACTGAACCGCGCAAGCTGATCGGGCTGGTTCACGGTCACGGTGCAGGTGACCTGGATGCTTTGCCCCGGGAAGACGCCGTAAGTCACCCGCGCGCCGCCGGGCAGCGCCTCAAAAGCCACCGATTCCGCCTGCGCACTGGACAGGTATTGCCGCGTGCCGGAGGTGTCACCGCGTTTCGTGAGGGAGAGAACGAAAAGGCGCGGGGACTTCTGAAGCGCCGCAAGCTCCCGGTCCAGAGATCTGTCGCGCAGAGAGACGACGGCGCCCTTCTCGGCCTTCCCCAGGGCCAGTGACAGCCGGTCATTCTGCAGGATCACCCGTCCCGGGGTGTCGCTGACCTGCGCGCCCACGGCCTGCCCGCAAAGGGCAGAAAAAACGATCGCACCCAGGGCCATCTGGGTTGAGATCATCGCGCGTATTCCTCCTGCGCCACCGTGCCCATGCGGTCCGGCGGCCAGTATCGGTACACCAGTCTGCCCCGCAGGGCGCTCATAGGCAGGAACGGCATGTCCTCCACGTCCCGGCCGTCTGCCGTGATCCGGCGCCACAGGTGGGCGTCGAAGGAATCATTGCGGTTGTCTCCGAGCACCACGACCTGCCCCTTCGGCACCTCAACCTGCTCTCCGGGCTCCGGCCATTCATACGCCGGCGGTTCGGAGATATACGGCTCATCCACGGGCTGGTCATTGCGGAGGAGCTTCCCATCGCGCACTTCCAGCCGGTCGCCGGGCACCCCCACCACGCGCTTGACGAAGATCCTGCCATCTTTATCCACCCAGTCGGGGGCGCGGAACATCACGATCTCCCCATGTCTCGGGGCGCGCAGGCGCAGCACCAGCTTGTTCGCTAGAATCCGGTCGCCGACCTGGATCGTGGGCTCCATGGAGCCGCTGGGCACCACGTATGCTTCCACCAGGAAAGGCCGCACGATAATGAAAGGCACCGCCAGCCACAGGATCGTTGCCCCCGCGGCCAGACGGGGCAGACTGCGCACGGGCACGGGCTCCTGGCGCACAACAAACGTCCCGGCGGCGAGATCGTGGATCGCCTGCCTGCGCCGGGTGATGAGAATGTAGAAAGGGTCCACG
>JAGPGE010000155.1 GCA_018056145.1 Armatimonadota bacterium | reverse complement strand
CGACCTCTTCTGGATCGAGGAGAACAATACCAGGCCGCTCATGGACTGGGCCGTGACCTGCAAGGGCCCCGGCGCGCAGCCGCTTCTCGTCACCAACAACACCGACTGGCGCCGCTGGTGCTGGCAGGGCGAGAACATCAAGACAGGGGCGCTCCTCCGCTCGGAACGCGAACCTTTCACCCAGCAGACCGGCTTGCTGAGGGTACCGCACGGCGAATCGCAGCTGTTCATCTCGCAAGTCCGTCTCGACCCCACGAACCCCAAATCCATTCGCTACTACAGCCAGCTTCTCACCAACCTGGGCGTGGCCCTGCGTCGCGGCAAAGCAAGTTCCGTGGACATGACCGCGTTCAACGTGGACTCCGACGGGTTCATCGTGGCCTGGCTCCTCTGCGGAGCTTTCGCCACGTCGGATTCGCTTCCGGTGGGCACGCCGAGCTTTGCGCCTGAACCCGGTCTGCTCAATGCCGGGCGCATCTGGGGCGCACACCGCTCGGGCGCGCGGGTGGTAGATTTCACCAGGCCAGAACTGTTCGGCGAGTTGCAGGACGTGGCAGTCTACGCGGCCGCCTGGGTCCGGGCCCAAAAGGACACACCAGCCGAGTTGTGGCTGGGCAGCGACGACGGTGTGACTGCGTGGCTCAACGGACAGCAGGTCCACCGCAATGCGGCGGTGCGCCCGGTGGCGCCGGATTCCGACCGCATCCGGGACCTCACGCTGAAAGCCGGCTGGAACCTGCTGGTGCTCCGCGTCGACCAGGGTTGGGGCGAGTGGGGGATGTGCGCGCGGTTCGTGGATTCCGAAGGCCAGCCGCTCGAGGGCATTCAGGTCTCCCACCAGGGACCGTTGAGAGCACGCGCGGAACTGCCCCGCGAGGGCTGGACGGCCACCGCAAGCCCCTCCGGCGAAAGCGTCCACAATGCCTTCGACGGTGATCCGGCGACGCGCTGGTCCACCGGCGAACCCCAGCGCGACGGCATGCAGTTCACGCTGAACCTTGGGGCGGAGCAGACGGTGAGCCAGATCGTGCTGGATTCCGAAAGCTCGCCCGGTGACTACCCGAGAGGCCTGCGGGTAGAGGCATCGGCGGACGGGGGCACATGGAAGACTGTGGCCGAATGCGATGACTGTGCCAGCGCGCAGTCGGGCGGGGTGCTAAAGCTCATCATCGACCCGATAGCCACGAGTGCGCTGCGCTTCACCCAGACCCGCCCGGCAGGGTGCGCGGGCGGGCTGTGGTGGTCGATCCATGAGTTGCGGTTGCTGAAGTGAGTGGGCGGTGAGAACAGGCAAAACCGTGGCCGTCGGGCCCGCGCGGGGCCCTGTGCGCGCGACGACGCGCACATCCCACGCCTGGCATGGTTTCTGTGAGCGCAGCGCCGCCGCTCTCCCGCGCTTCGGTCGTCGCAAGAGCACTGCGTGCCAGCAAGCAGTGTCACCCCTGATGAAATCCCTGCTTCCGCCTCAGCCCAGCGGCACCGGCACCTTCTCGCCGGTGCGGGAACTCTCGATGGCCGCGAGCACCATGGACAGTGATTTGATGTTGTCGTGGCACTCGGTCTGCGGCGCCTTGCCGGTGCGCAGGTAGTCCAGCATCTCCCGCAACGCGCCGTGCATGCCACCGAACTCCAGGGGAGAGGGCACAATCGTCGCGTCCTTCAGCGATCGATGGAAGCCCTCGTCGTTGCTTACAACCTGGCCGCGCGGATCGGCGTCCTGTTCATACAGGAGCGTGCCCTGCGTGCCGATGATTCGCCAGTTGCCGTTCCAGCTTGTGTGGCAGCCTTCGGCGCACCAGCTTCCCCGGTACGTGAAGATCACGCCGCCCTTCATTTCGAAGATGCAGCTTGCGGCGACGTCGCCCCTATACCAGGAGCCCTTCGGGTTGAACTCCCGGCAGTAGACGCTTACCGGGTCGAGGCCTGTCATGAACCTGGCGAGATCGAAATGATGGATGGCCATGTCAAGAATGAGCGGGCTGTCCATCTCATCACGGAACCCGCCGAAATGGGCGCCGATGTAAAAGTCGCAGTTGATCGTGGTGATGTCCCCGACCGATCCGTGGGCAACGGTGGCACGCACCGAGTCGTGACGCGGGTCCCAGCGCCGCGACTGGCTCACCATGTACAGTCGCCCGGTCTTTTCTGACGCAGCCACCTGGCGCCGGGCCTCGTCCATGCTGGTGGCCATGGGCTTCTCGCCGATTACGTGGCACCCGGCCTCCAGTGCGGTGCACGTCACGTCGCAGTGGGCTTCGGGAACGGTGAGGTCCACCACGAAGTCCGGCCTGTGTTTCGACAGGGCGGCACCGAGATCGCTGGTTGCTTCGGCATCCAGTTCGTACTTTGCTATCTGCCCCCGCGCGGCGTCCGGGTTGAGATCAACTACCGCTGCGACATGCACGCCTTCGGCCTTGAGCGGCGGGAACCAGGCGTTGGATATTCCGCCGGCTCCGACGACCACTGCTGTCTCCGGCATCGTGGACTGCTCCTCTCGGTTCGGGTTCACTGTGGTTTGCGGACCCCTGCGGTGATGCCGATGAGAATTGGCACTCCGCCGCCCTCCTCGGCCACCATCTCGACTTCAGTCACATCGCACCAGTCGTGGGGGTTCACCCACGCCATCATGTAGACCGACACCTTCTCGAAGGTCTGATTGCTGCCACTCCAGGCCACCTGCGTTGTGGTCGGGTATTCGCGGTCCAGGGGCAGGTGCGCGTTGGGGTCAGACCAGTCACGGATGTTCTCGCCGCCAATGACGCTGATCGTCTCCGAAGTGCCATCTCCGCGGCGGATGATGTACTTCCAGTGTGTCCTCCCGCTCCCGAGCCAGGCGCCGGAATGCAGGAAGTAGAGTACGTCCGCTTTCTTCCTAACAGGAATGACCACCCGCGCTGGAAGGTTGCTCTGAGGCCGGAAACCAGACTTGAGCACCAGGCAGCCCAGCGGGGCGTTGACCTGGAACGGCACTCCATTGAACTCCTGCAGCCCTATGGGGAAGGTGCGCAGGTCGGTTGTCGGGCCCTGGTCGCTCCAGCCGCCGGTTCCGTCGTCCGCCTTCTCGTCCGCAAAGCCGCGGTTCATCAGGGCGGAGATGTCGACCGGCGTGTACGCCAGGTTCCTCGGTACTGCTGGGCGCTCCACGATGCGCCGCGTCCCCGCGATCTCATACGGCCCCATGTCCGGCCCATTGCCCAGAGGGCGTTTGCGCCCCCGAGCATCAAGGGGCACATCAGGAAGCAGTTCGCCCTGGTCCACGCCGGGCGAATCGGGCTGCAGGCGCAGGTCCATCCCCGGTGAGCGCTCGAAGACAGGCGCGGCGGAGATGGAGTGCTTGCCGAAGCCCGATGCTTCCTGCCATTTCTCCACGGTCGAGAACGCCGCGCCGCCGAAACCCCAGCGAACCAGGGGAACTCCCCCAGAGCTGTACAGGAGGTTATAATCGGACTGGTTCCCGTAGGTGTCCTCATCGACCCCGTTGCGCCGGATCGAGAGCTGGCAAGACAGGTTGTTCACGAGAATGTTGTTGCGCACGTCTACATCGTGCGTTGACATGTGCACGGGCACGGACTTGCGTTCCCCATAGTCGGACACGTCGCCGCTCTCGCGTCGCGCCCATTCAGCAAAGATTCCGGCTGATTCATTGCGGTAGCACAGGTTGTTGTAAGCCTTCGTATGGGGCGAGGAGGAGATGAAGATTCCGTTCCCGCCCGATCCGCCCTCGGTGCGCGTGGCCTGGCAGTTCACCGGCGCGTAGCCCTTCTTCTCAAGGGGGCTGAGGTCGATCCCCGGGAGCGTGTTCCGGTTGTTGACGCACACATTGTTGCGCACGATCACGCCCCGGCTGATCTCCACCATGATTCCCGGTCCCTCGTTGTCGTGGCAGTAGCAGCCTTCGATGACGCTGTCATTGCATGAGCCGTCGAACCACAGGCCCGGCCCGTAGTTGAAGGCGAACTCGGAATTGCGCACGGTGGACTTGTTGAACCATGGGATGAGCTTGGCCCCGCCGCCATGCCAGCCGGGGGAGTATCGCCAGTAGTTGTTGTGGGTGACTACGCAGTCTTCAATGAGCTGGTTCTCGCCCACCCCCGCTCCCATCCCCGAATTGCCGCAGTAGGAAGCCTCGCAGCGCAGGATGCGGTTGTCGAAGCCCGACATGCTGATGCCAACAAAGTTGGCCCAGGTGACGATGCAGTCCTCCAGGCTGCAATCGAGCCCGCCGACACCCGAGGACGACCAGTTTGTAACGCCGGCCATGTTGAACTGGCGCATCTGGAAACCGCGCACGCGCACGTGACGCTTGCCCACGGTAATGCCCCAGCCGCGCACAGGCACTTCGACGCCGGGGTTGTTCGGGTCGAAGGGCTCACCGGTGTCCACGGGCCAGATGGTGATGGTCCCGCTGGCCTGGTCCCAGTAGCACTTGCCCTCCCGCAGTTCCTCAGGCGTCCGCACTCGCAGGAGCACGACGGCGTCATCGCGGACGCCGTCTCGCTGGAAGACCTCATGTACATTGGCCGAGACAAGCCGTCCGCCCACGGCGAACTGCCGCACGAATTCATCCGTCCAGCCGGTCTTGCGCCAGACATCGCCGTCCTTCTCCCAGCCGGTGACGACTTCGGAACCCTTGACCACTACGGTCTCTCCAGGGGCCGCCTGGATCGTGATCGGCTTATCGGGACGACCGATCAGATCAAGCACCACGGATTCGCGGTACACGCCGCCCCGGACGGTGAGGGTGTCACCTGGCAGGAGCTCTCTGACGCCTCGATTGATGGTCTTGAAGGGCTGTTCGCGGGTGCCGGGGTTCTCGTCGGATGCGTTGGCCGCATTGGTGTCCACGAAGAACTCGGCCGGCTCGGGGCGCGGCTCGGGAGCCGGCGGTGTAGAGAAGTCCGGCCTCGCGGGATCAGTCGGCCCGGCCAGCGGGATCGCCGGAGTCTCGGTATCAGCCTGTGCGGTTGCCACGGGTTGCGCGGGGTCGACATCCTGCGCGGTGATCCAGTACCGCGCGTTTCGGGAGATGCGCAGTTCGTCGACTTCGGTGCCTGCCGACCCAATCCCGGCAAGCGTTGGGATACGCGACGGCAGCTTCCCGGTGGCCCAGGAGCGGTTGGATTCCTGCTTCGTGCCGGTGCGAGCGGTGTCCACGGGGAACCCGTCCAGGAAGAGAGTGTACCAGTCGGGGGTCCAGGAAACTGCGAGATGGTGCCAGTCTCCCGCGCCCCAGCGGTTGGCGTACTGCCAGTGCTGGGACTGCACGTTTCCCAGGCTCTTCGCCCAGCCGTCGGAGGCGCTGAACAGCACGTGGTTGTACCGGTCGCGCAGGATCGAATACCCGAACCCATCGGTGCTCAAGGCGACCAGAGAGTGATCTTTGTCGTCGCGGCCCTCCCACGCGGGCCGGAACCAGAACTCGATCGTCCCTCCCTGCAACAGGTCCCGGTAGCTCCCGGGCACCTGCAAGAGCTCCTCGGCGCTGATGCGGTATGCCTGTCCCTGCATGCCGCCAACCAGTTGCCCGGTGAACAGCGCGCCGTTGGTCAGAGGGATGTCCCCCGTGGCGAGAGCGAGCGTGGCTTCATCCGCCGCCACGGGAGCCGCGAGGTCGGGAGCACTCACGCGCGTGCCCTCGAGCTCAACCGAGACCTCATCCAGGATCGCTTTGACCGCGCCGAGGGTGAAGCTCACGCCGGTTGCGCCGGCGGGGAGTGCGAACTCGGCCCGGTACTCAACGTACCCCTTCGCATCCGCGTTGCCCATTGCCTGGAAAGGCGGGTAAAGCATCTTTGCCGGGGCATCCGTGAGGGTCACCCCGGCAGACAGCCCTGGCTTTCCCGTGGCCCAGACCTGAACCGTCACTTTCGCTTCCCCGCGCGCGGGAAGGTACGGCAAGAACACTTCACCCGGTGCCAGTTCCAGTGCGCAGTTGCCCGAACGCGCCCTTTCGGGGTCCTCAACGAGCCGGATAGCATGGTCAGCCTTGCGCGCCGCGATGGCCCCGTAGTTGATCTGCCAGACCTGTGGCAGGCGCGCCGACAAGTCAAGCTGCGCCGCCCTTGCGGAGCCGCGGAAGGACTCATTAGCCGCCTCCGTGCGTTCGAACCCGCCGTTGACATCGATCGAGTCAGCCTGTGCGGCGAAACACGTGATGATCAGCAGTGCGGCGATGCAGGCCGGTGCCCTCATCAGGGTCACTCTCCCTCGGGGGTCTCTAGCGCCATCTTCGCGATCTCATCAGCAGACAGTGCCCGGCCATAGATGCGAACCTCATCGAGAAGCCCGCGGAAGTACGCTTTATGGCCCATCTCGTAGTTGCCCAAGGTCATGCTGTGCCCGTCCCAGTTGATCCTGCCCCTACGTTCCATCTGCCCGCAGGGCTTCCCGTCGGCGAACAACCGGATGGTCTCTCCATCGTAAGTTCCGACCACGTGTATCCAGCGCCCTACCGGCAGGGGCTCAGAGGCGAGGAGATGGTGGCTCCATCCGCTAACGGGCACCGCGAAACACAAGCGTCCGCCGCCGGTCACACCCATCCGGAATCCGGCATTCCCCGGTCCGTGGAGGCTGTTGATGAACCACTTGTCATTCTGCACGGGCTCGCCGACCTTGATCCAGCAGGAGACCGCCAGTTCACGCATTCTGAACTTGAGGTTGGGTCCGGGGACGGTGACGGCCCCACCGTCGCAGACAAGAGCGGTGCCTTTCACGCCGGGCACTCGTGCGGCGTCGCTGATGAACCCACCCCGGCCGTTCCCGGTCCAGTCCCAAGCGTACCCGGTGCCCTCAGGTTCGTCGAAAGTGTACCAGGCTTCCAGGTTAGGCTCGAGGCCGCCGTCGGAAACCACTTTTCGGGCGCAATCGCGGATGCGCTCCTTGAACCCGCGGTACAGGGAGTCATATGGTCCCAGGCCGAGGTCCTCGGGGACCAGGTCCACGTGAGGAGGATCATCCGTGAAGGCCTTCCGGGCCGCGTCCAGGTAGCCGAACCCGTGCTCACGGTGCGGGAAGATATAGTGGCCCTCGCCGAACTCGTTCCAGTTGTCCAGCAGGATCATCTTGCTCCCCAGGCTGTCGTCGGGGAAGGTCCCGGCCATAGCCTTCGCGCGGGAGCAGGCCTCGGAGAACTCGTCCGGGGTCAGTTGCCAGATGGAGCTGCTGTAATGCCAGGGGGTGGAGTCCCAGCCCATGGAGACCGTGAGCACTTCGGGGATGATCCCCTGCTCCGCGTGCTTCTTCCAGTAGCTTTCCTGGGCCTGGATGGCCTCCCGGCCCGAGGGTCTCCCGGCGGGCATGGGCCAGCAGTAGGCGAAGGTGTAGTCGAGGCCCTCGTCGGCCATGAGTTGCAGAGGGCGCGGATCGGTGCCCCGGTATTCGCCCAGGAGGATCAGGCCATCGAACCCCGCCTCCACGCAGGCCTGCCGCGCCTTGTTCAGGGCGGAACGGACATTCTCCACGCTGCCGAGATCATCCACGAGATACTCGGGGCGGTAGATGAACAGGACGGGTTTGTTATCAATCTTCAGATACTCAGGACGCTTGAAGTAGTTCTCGATCCACCACGGCAGCAGGTTCTCCAGGAAGTCCTGCTCGGATGCGACGCCTGACCGTCCGCGGCCCTGGTTCTCCCACATGATCGTGAACTTGAACTGGTCACGGTAGCGCGCGTTGAACAGGCCCTCATGGATCGCGTGGCCCAGGAATTGCTCAACCGGACCTCCTTGGGACGCCCGGTACCAGCAGTAGACGAAGAAATTGATTCCGTGATCCAGGGCCCACTTGATCTCCCAGTCGGTCACTTCGGGGTCGTTCTCGTCATACCAGCTCAGCGCAGGTTCGCGCTCGGGATAGGGCTCAATCACGTCCCAGCCCGTGCCCCGCGAGCCCTGCTTCCAGAGCGGGCAGTAATGCGCCCCCACCAGAACGTCGCTCTTCGGCGGATTGGGCGCGGGCACATAGTCGGCCTTCGGCACATCAACCGCTTGGTCGAACCGGATAGGCCACGTGGTTCGCGACTCCGGCCCTCCGTTCACCGAAATGCACAACTCGAACTGCGCAACTCCAGGCGTCTCGGCGCGCACGGTCCAGACTGCTTCGCCGCGCTCGCGATGGGGGAGAGACGCGATGACCCTTGGGTTGCCTTCGAGTACCGTCACGCCCGCGGGAGGATCGAGCTGCAGCCTCACATCGCGCGCGATCCCTCCGTGGTTGGTGACCTCCGCGCGGACCTGCGCCTCCCTGCCCGAGCGGATGATGGGCTTACCGGAGATCACTCGGATGGCCTCGACCTCCGCCTGCACTTCGGGGGTGGCGGCAACGGTCAGTGAGGCCAGTCGTGTCTCTGCGTCCCGGTCGGATGGCGCCAGCGCCAGCATGAGCAGGTCGCCGTCCCACTGGGGCACGTCGCGCAGGTCCACCACGTACGAGTGCATCTTCCCGTCGGCGCGCAGGGGGATGTCCGCGGCTCCCGGTCCGGTGGAAGTCTGGAAGAGCAGTGTGCTCCGGTTGCCGGCAGTCACGCTCATTCGCAGCGAGACGAAGGGCTTGTCGCCCACCGGAACCTGGAGCCTGCGGTGCGCGATGGCCGGCTCACTGGCCGCGGTCTTGAGCAGTAGCACACCATCCGGCGTTGCGCTGAACTCGCCCGAGACACGTTGCCAGCCATCCAAGGCTAACAGCGCCTGAGTGGTTCTCGGGCCGTGCGGATCGGGGGCCAGGCCGAACTTGGCTGCGAGAATTTCGGTTGCCGAAAGCGCTCGGTCATACAGGCGCACCTCGTCGATTACGCCCTTGAACCCGGCCGGGGCCCATTTGAAGGGCAGGCCTACCAGGAGTGGCTCCTGACCGCCCGTGATCCGTCCGGGCCTGCTCTGAGTGTACTCCTGCCCGTTCACCCACAGGCTGGCCACGCTGCCATCCCAGGTAGCGACGGCGTGGTACCACTTGCCCGTCTCCAACACCGGCCCGCGCACCCGGGGCTCCAGGCTGCCATTGAGATCCGGGAAGAAGGACAGCCTGCGTTTCTCGCCGGGGGGGTCGATGCGCAGCATGAACACGCCTGCGCGGTTCACCACGCTTGCGTTTTCAGAGACCGTGTCCGGCCGGAACCACAGGTCCACGGTGAACCCCCGGGACAAGTCAGGCACGCGCTCCGCCGGAAGCGTCAGGCCACCCCTGCCGGAAAGCACCAGCCCGAGCCCGTCTCGGCCCTCGCCGCTCTCGGCTTCGACTGCCTCCGCATCGCGCCCGTGCTCCGAACTGTCCTTGCCCAGCGCCGCGGGGTCTTGGAAGCGATACCAAGCGAAGGGGGTGTCGTCGGCCGCGCACTGGGCCGCGAGCAGAATGCACAGCGTGAGCACTAGCAGTTGCGGTGCGATGTCCGTCGGCTTTGCGCGAAAGCGTTTCATCTCGCAGATCTCCTTCGGTGTCAGAGCTTACTCGGCCAGCACAAGAGTGTGGAACTGTGACGGGTCCCTGCAACCGCAGATACCGGGCGTCAGGCCTATCCAGTACCGCATACTCCCGCCGGGCTTTCTGCGTCCAGTGGCACACAGTTGAGCCCGAAAGCCCGGCCCACGGTGGGCGTGAGCTGATCGGCGTACTCCACGGGAGGGTCCACCCGCAGCGCGTGTGGTCACCTTCGCGCACCACCGCCAGTTCCAGTTCGAGCTTCGCCTCCCGCGGGGCGCTGAACGCGCTAACAACCTCCACCCCCACGGTTGGCCTATCGCCGGGGGAGAACAGGTTGCCGTCCACGTCCGTGTCTGCAAACCCGAGCAGCATGCCCTCCCGCAAGTCCAGCGCCATGTGATCCAGGTCGAAGGCAGTCACATGATCATGCCCAAAGGACAGCTTCGTGACCCGCGTCTGTTCGGAGACCTTCTCATCGTCGCTCGTCGCGCCCCCGGAAT
>JAGPGE010000154.1 GCA_018056145.1 Armatimonadota bacterium | reverse complement strand
AGTGCCGCCCGGGGCTCTCGAGTAGATGGACAGCCCTGGGATGATTCGGTCCAGGCCGGGGTCGAAAGCGGTCCACTCGTCCAGCGCTTCCCTGAGCTTCGCATTGTCTTCGGTGTAGGCCATGGGCAGCACATAGTCGATGATGCCCTCACTCAGCCAGCCATACCAGTCCTGGCAGACGCTGTCGGCGGCCGCCCGGTTGTAGAAGACCGCAGCGGAGACCTGGGCCTCGGGCTTGATCTGCTTCGCGCCCTGGTAGACCTGGCGCACGAGATCGGTCACCACATTCCGCCGGAACTGCTCCCAGGCCCCGGCGCGCCTCATCTCCATCTCCGGGTCCACCGGCGGCCCGGGGATGATGATGTCCTGGGCGGGCGCGGGGCTGATCACCCGCATCGCGCTGAAATATCGTTCCGCCCCCGTGAGCCCGAGCACCCGCTGCAGCGCGGGTTCCTTGATGGCGAAGATCGGTCCGTCCACGAACAGCGCGTTGCCGCCGGCGCTCACGTGCCGCTCCAGCCACGCCGCCGTGTCGGGCGAGATCAGGTACTGGGCGGTGAAGAGCACAGTCGCCCCGGCGGGCACCTTGCCAAGCTCGGCATCGGTGACCGCCGACACCTTGCAGCCCATTCCGCGCACCCAGTCCATGCCCCTTTGCTGGCTGCTCAGTCCATAGCGATCGGTGGTCGGCGTATTGCGCACCTGGTAGACGGTCTTGCCGATCGCGCCGAAACGCTCCAGCAGCTTCGTCGCGACCGCCGGAATCGCCTTATTTCCGGTGTTCTCCGCCTGCCAGTTGAGCAGGGCAGCTTCCCCATTCCCGAGGCTGTTGAGGGTGATCGCCGGCACGCCATCTTCGAAGGTCGCCAGCACCTGCGCGGTGCTGGGCTTGCCCACCGGGTTCCCGCTCATCTGGCTGGCCAGCGGGAACGTGGGGCTCACCGCCGACACCGGCGGGATGCCGAACTGGTCCTGCACCTGTTTCTGGCACTCTTGACAGTAGCACATGCCCCGGCCATTGAAGCGGATGTAGTCGAAGTGGATGCCCGCCACGTCGTATTTGCGCAGGCACTCCAGCATCACATCCCGCTGGAAGGCGCGGACTTCGTCCTTGCCCAGGTCATACCACTTCTCGCCGGAATCGCTGCCGCTCTGCAGTTCCCAATCCGGGTGCTTAGTGAAGACGAATCCCGGACGCGCGTGGCCATAGCTTCCGTTGACGAACCACGCGTGGACATCGATGCCCTTCGGCTTCGCCGCTTCGATGAGCGCGCCCAGGGGGTCGAAGCCCTCGGGCGTTCCGCTCTGCATGGGGCAGATATCGCTCACGTAGGTTGCCTGGCCACCGTTGTACCAGACGAGAATGTAAATGGCGTTCATCCCCGCGGCGGCGATGCGATCCACCGACTTCTGGAGCGTCTCCGGGTCCTTGATGTCCGAGAAGTGCGCCCAGACCGCGCGTTGCTCCACCTGCTGGCAGAGCGCGCTTGCGCAGAGCATCACCAGCGCAAGACCGGTCATGATTGGATGCTTCATGTTGCTCCTCCAGGGTCTCAGGCGCCGCGCATCGCGCGGCCTGGCCGCATTTCACTACCAACTGCTCATAAACTCGAAGGCCCTGTCATGAAAGCCCGGCAGGCCCTCGTGGCCAAAGTCGGGGTAGATGATGGTCTGCTTCGGCGAAGTGATCTTGTTGAATGCCGCATACTGGGTCGACGGCGGGCAGATGGTGTCCATGAGCCCGACGCCCATGAGCACATCAGCCTTGATCCGCGGCGCCAGGAACTGCACGTCGATGTACCCAAGGCGTGTGAAGATCTGGTCCTTGCGCGCGTGGGTCGGGTCGAACATCCTCAGGTATGTGCGCAGCTCCTCGTATGCGCCCTGCGCGAGGTCCATTTCCCAGACCCGCAGGTAGTCGCAGAGGAAAGGAAAGACCGGGACAGCTTTGCGGATGCGGGGCTCAAGCGCGGCACATGCCAGCGTCAGCCCGCCGCCCTGAGAGCCGCCGATGGCGCAGACGCGCTCCGCGTCCACCTCGTCAAAACCCATGACAATGCCCGCAAGCTGCGCGGTGTCCAGGTAGATGTGGCGGAACAGGAGGTTGTGCGGGTTTTCATCGTCCAGGCCGCGGATGATGTGTCCGCGGTGGGTATTGCCCTTGACGCCACCGGTGTCCTCGGACTTGCCGCCCTGTCCGCGGCAGTCCAATGCGGCGATGCTGAAGCCCATGGCGACATAGCTCAGCTTGTCGAACCAGTCGCCGGAACTTCCGGTGTACCCGTGGAACATGCAGGCCGCCGGGTGGGGCTTCTCCGAGCCCTTCGGGCGCAGGTACTTGGCGTGGACGCGCGCTCCCCGCACTCCGGTGAACCACAGGTCGAAGCACTCGGCCCCGGGCACATTGAAGGGCGCGGGCTCAAGGGAGATATCGGCGTCCACGGACCGCATTTCGGCGAGGGCGTCATCCCAGTACTGGTCGAAGTCGGCGGGGCGCGGATTGCGTCCCTCGTACTGCAGCAGCTTCTCCAGCGGCATGTCGATCAGTGGCATGTGCGGGTCTCCTGTTATGTGTGTGAACCGTCTCGACGTGGACTTCGGATCGCTCCGGCGCAGTTCGACGGATGGACCGGTGGGACCTGTGTTAACCCGGAGCCTGCTGCAGACGCCAGCTCCGACGCCGTCGCGTCACAGCCCGCGAAGCGGACGGCAGCCTATAGCCACGGGTGGAGTGGAGCGAAGCGGAGCGGAACCCGTGAAACCAGAGCCCAGTTCACCCCGGAGCCCCGAAGGGGCGGCAGGTGCCTGGCCTCACACCGCCTCGACGTCCAATGCGACCATCCCCCGTGGCGGCACGCGCACTTCGATGACGCGGCCATCATACGGGATGGGCCTGCCCGGAAAGTGGCTGCGGATGCTCACCTTGCGCACTTCGCGCAGCATATCGATCCGTCCCACCACGTAGAAATGCGCTTCATTGCCCACCAAGAGCCGCACAGAACCATCCTGCGCTTCGAAGGCCAGCAGGCGCAGGTCCGGTTCATCTCCGACCACACGCGGCACTTCGCTCAGGTCGGTCAGCAGGTCCGCGCAGGCCTCCAGGAATCCGTGGCTGACAGGGCGGTAGTACAGGCCGTGCAGGTAGTTGGGCGGGTTCGGGATCTCTTCGGGCAGGTCAGCCTGTGCGGTGGGTTGTAGGTCCGGCGCCGCCAGTTCCCGGCCCGCGTGGTAGACCCGGCAGGCAAGCTGGTCCGGCCCGAATCCTTCGGCGAAAGCCAGGTCAGCCCCAGGTAGGTCAACTCCCTGCCGCCCGATCATCACCACTGGCCCGTGCGGGTACTCCAGGACCTTCCTCAGTTCGTCTTCCGGCAGCAACTCCGGCCTCGGCACCAGCAGGCACCCGCGAGTGGCACCGACGCTCCCCGCCTCCGCTACCACCTGCAGGGGCGCCCCCAGCTTCTGCAGGCGCCCGGCGATCTGCTGCCGGGACAGCACTCGGCGCGCCGGGTAATCCGCGATTTCCCCATCCAGGGCCGCACTCGACCACACTACCGTCGCGCCAAGGACCCGCGCCGGCAGGCGCTCGTACCCCGCCACCCAGTTCTCCCGCAGCCACTGCCACTGGGGTCGGTTGATGCCGTCCGCGAGACACACCAGCGGGCCGTCCGAGGCGTGCCGGAACCCGCGCTCATCCTGCACGAACATGTGTCCCAGGGTCAGGATCTCCCGCTCACTGACCGGAGGGGCGTGGTTGAGCACGTCCCAGTTCTCCGTGGTATCGCCGGTGGCGTTGAGGCACTGCAGGGGCATGTCCGGGATACAGGCTTTGGTGAATGCGAGCATGAAGTTGAGCTCGTGGCGCAGGTCGGCCCGAAACCCGCTCTCGGCGCCGATGGAAACTCCCGCGCCCACGGTTTCCAGAAAGAACCGGTCCACTCCTGTCCGGGCGATCCTGCGATAGTCGATGCCGTAGCGATCGTAGGCCTCGAAGGGGTCGCGGGTCCAGGCGTTGTTGAAGGTCACCTGCCGTCCAATCCGGTGCACCGCGGAGCAGATCTTCGTGTAAAGGCGCTCGAACCGCCGGGCGTAGAACTCGCACCATTCCCGGCGCAGGTTGGTCCAGATGAAGTCCGCGCGAGCGCGGATCACACCCGGGGATGGTTCGGTACCTGCTCCCGGTTCGGTGGGCTTTTCACAGCCGTGGGGTGTGCACGCCGTCGAGCGCACGGGGCCCCGCGGTGCAACAGGGGCAATGCCGTCCGGCAGCTCCACGCCCATCATGCTCACGAACTGCTCGGTCATGTCGTCCGAGTAATCCGCCATCCAGATGGGCAGACGCGGGCTGCTGTAGCCGTCGGCCGCGTGAACTCCCGCGAAACCGTAGTCCTCAGCCACGGCCACCAGCCGCGACACCAGGAAGTCCTCGTAGTAACCGCCGTCGGGAAATCGCTTGAGCGGATTGAGGCATTGGGCGGACTGGCCGTCGCGGGTGAACTCCATCAGTTCCGGGTGGGCGTCGCACCACGGGCTGCGGTACAGCTCACCGTCGATCTCGCTGACGAACAGGTTGAAGAGGGTGAAGTAGACGGGCACACCATATCGTCCGAGTTCGTCCACGAGGCCCTTGAGTTGATGGTTGGTCCAGGCCTGCCGGTCGCGTTCCACGTTGTAAGGCTTGCCGGCGTAGGAACAGTAGTCCGGCGGGAAGACAAACTCGCGCTCGAGACCCTCGTGCAGGTGCACGAAGTCCGGCGTGGAGAAGAGAAGCGACAATCCGTCCGGCACGAAGCCGGCGTTGTCGAGGAACGCGGGCACGTTGTAGTCGGGCCGGGAGTTGTCGAAACCGATCAGCTCAATCCACATCCAGCGCTGGCAGTCGGGCTGATCGGCGGGAAGCTCTGGCGTCATTGGTGTAGGGTCTCCTGTCGCCCCTTCGGGGCTATGGACAATGGAGGGAGGGTCCCGGGTTCCAGGGGCTTCCGGGCGCACCGTGACCGGCGCGCTGCGTGGCTATAGGCGGCCGCCCCCGTTGGGGGCTCACGTCAAGGGCGCGACGGCCGTGGGCGATAGTGGTCTCCCGACTTCGCGTTCCGTCTCCGCGTTCCGTACCCGCGTTCCGTACCCGCGTTCCGTACCCGCGTTCCGTACCCGCGTTCCGTACCCGCGTTCCGTCTCCGCGTTCCGTCTCCGCGTTCCGTCTCCGCGTTCCGTCGGTCCGCGCGTCTGCGCCTTCAGGCCCCGGAGGGGCCGTTCGCATATAGCCAGGGGCGGAAGCCCCTGGACCGGCGTCGGCCCCACTACCAATAGAGCCCCAAAGGGGCGACAGGCCCTCGCCCCTACCCTCCCAGCCCCTTGCGGTACTCGGGGATTTCCTCGTCAATCACCGCGCGCATCTGGGCAATCTTCCACTCAAGGTGCGCCCGGTCGCACATGTACTCCATGCTCGGCTCCCAGCCCAGGCGCGAGTCGGCGTCCACCAGCGGGATCGCCTCCTGCGCATTGGCGATCTCCGCTTCACCCAACGCAACCAGTTCATCCAGGATCGCATCGGCCTGCTCCGGCTCGATCTCCAGCCGCTGTTTCAACAGCCACCACCGCTTGGTGTTGATGGTGGTCTGCACGCAGTTGCGGATGAACTTGCCCAGGCCCAGCATGCGCATTGCCTCGGGCTTCTTGCGCTCGGGTGTGACCGCGACCGCAGCCTCGAGCTTTTCCAGGCCTTGCTCCCAGCGGCTCTTCATGCGCTCCAGCAGGAAGATCTCCGTGGGCAGGTCCTCGGGCTTGTGGGGCCGGTAGTGGGTGGTCAGAATCCGGTTGCCGAAATGCGCGTAGGGGGCGTCCGGGAAGGGCTCCTTCTCCACCTGGAACTGCAGCGGGTAAGCCGGGCCAACGCGGAATGGACCATACTGGTCTTCATTCGTGGGCACGTAGTCGAGAATTGCCTCGCTCCAGTGATCCCAGCACTCCACTGCCAGCGGCGCGGCGCTGTGCCCGAAGTCCCTCGCTGCAAGTTTCATCGCCATGTCCCGCGTCTCGGTTGCTGGTTCCCAGTAAGCCCACTTGGCGAGTTCGTTCACCACCGACGGCCACCAGCCAAAGTGATGGGACTCCATGAGCCCCACCAGGCCCCAGTCATCGCGAGCCTTCAGGAGAGCCTTGTAGCGCCGCTCCCAGTGGAAGGGCACGGGCTCGTACGGGATCACGCCGATGTCCCAGGTAAGCCCTGCGGTATTGCTCATGGTGTACAGCGGAATGCCCCGCTCGTGGGCGGTTTGCGCCTCGGTGCTGAAGTACTTGCCCGGCCCCGCGAAGGACGCGGTGTAGTCCACGCAGCGGGTAACGATGCCCTCCTTCACCACGTCCTCGAACATCTCAAAGGTCGCCTGGAGGGAGATGTCGGTAGGCAGTGAGCGGATCAGCGCGAGGCGGTCCTCTTCAGGCGCCCAGCCCCAGTTGTACGTCCAGAAGACGATATCCAGGTCCGGATTGTGCTTGCGCAGGATGCGCTTGAGCAGTTCCAGCCATTCCGGGTAGTCGAAACAGGGCCACCAGCCGGGGCTGGGGCGCTTGTCCACCGTGCGATCAACGGTGGGGTCCAGGCGCAGCTTGCCGGTGGTGTGCTCGTCCTTGCTGGGGAACTCGCAGGATTCGCCCACGAAGATGAGGCCCTTCGCTCCCGGACAGGCCTTCATGAGGGCGCCGTAGGTGCTCTCGTAGTACTCCTCGGCGTCGGGGTCGGCGGGATGCTTCTCGCTGATGAGATAGCTGTACAGATACACGTCCAGCCCGAACAGGGTGGCGCGGTCCACGAGGTTGTTCAGGTCCAGGTACCCGGTGGTGGTCATGTCCGGGCCTTTGACGAACACCAAGATCGCGTCCATCCCCGCGTGGGCGATGGCGTTCAGGTGCGGGTCGGGGAACTGGTCGATGCCCCAGCCGGAGTGGACCATGCGCGGTGAGAACACCGGGGTGCGGGTGATGTCCTGCTGCTCCACGAACGGCGCCTCGCGCAGGTTCATCAGCTCTTCCAGCCAGTAACAGCCCTGGCCGACGCCGCGCTCGTCGAACCCGCAGATGGTAATGACGCCATCCGCCACGATGAGGCGGTAACTGCGGGGTTTCACAAGCCCGGCGCCCAGTTCGGGCGACGCCTCCCGTGAGGTCAGGCAGATGGTGGCGGGCCCGGTCTGCTCGCCAGGAGCCAGCAGCGTCGGCACGCCCATGCTGATGAGGAAGTAGTCCTGCAGGTCCTGCGCCACGCCGGTTAGATACTCGGATGCGCCTTCGGGGATGACTATGCGCCAACCGCGCTCCACCGCGACCTCATTATCCGCCGGGGTCAGGGCAGGGTCGCGGCGGTCGGGCCTGTGTACGCGATTGAGTCTCTGGCGGAACTGGAAATTGCGCTCTGACATGGGTGATCTCCTGATGTCGGTTCAGTTGGGTCTGCGCCGTGCCCGTGCCGTCCGCCGCTGTGGTCACCGTTGCCCTATCCCTTGCCTTTGGCGGCCAACCTTCATGTCCATTGTAGGAGCGGGCTTGCCCGCGACGCCGTTGCCGTGAAGGGGCGGCAGAGCCTCGATTCCAGGGGCTCCCGCCCCTGGCTATAGGCGGACGCCCCCGTTGGGGGGTAAGGCCGCACCCCGCGACGGATACGGGATGCCCGCTCACGGATTCCATTTGTGCGCGGAGTCCGGGTAGAAGGTGACACTGATGTATGCATCAACCTGAATCTGACCCCACACCAGCCAGCCCCCTGGAACCTCGAATCTGCATGGCAGCGCGGTTGGCGAAGGCCGATTCCCGGCCTTCTAGCAGGCCCGGGCATTGACCCTCGCCCAGATTCCAGGGGCTCCCGCCCCTGGCTATAGGCGGACGCCCCCGTTGGGGGCTGACGGCAAACACCGCATCTCGCTTCTGCCCCCCTACCGCTACTGTTTCACCTTCCGGAACAGGAAGTCGCCTTCGGTGGAATCGCCGCCGCGCACATGCGCGAGCACCGCGTATCCGCGCTCCGGGGCATACTCCTTCAGGGGCAGCAGATACACGTCGTCCTTCACCCACGCGCCGGCATGGCAGTCATGGCGGTCAACGGCTTCCTCGCGCAGTTCGTCCGGCTTGTCTTTCGCATACGACACCAGCGCGACCTGGCTCGCGGTGAGACCCAGCGAACCTCTCCGGTACGTGGGCCGGAACCAGTACGTACCCGCGCCGTTCACGAACTCCGTCACATCCAGTCGTTTCGTGATTCCCCCCTGCTCCGCGAAATCCTCGGTCTTCCACGAGCCGATCACGTGCATCCGGTAGGGCTTGCCCTCATCCTGCAGCCCGATCTCTTCCATCAGCTCGCCCATGTTCGCCGACAGCTTTTCCATGAGCGTCACGGTGGACGAGTACCGGTCCGGCTTCTTCGCTCCCGTGTCCGGCAGGCACGCGTCGCTCCAGGTGGGATACGCGGCGATGAGACTGTCCAGACCCTCCTGGCAACTCTTCAGCCACTTCTCGGCGGCTGCGAGGTTCTCGGGCGCAACGCCCTCATCGCCGCGCATAATCTGGCTCAACTCCCAGACCGCCTGGAGCACCTGGGTATACCCCCGCACGATCACGGTCTCGGCGATGTACTCGTCGTCACCCAGTTCCCGAGCAAGCGTCAGTGCTTCATCGAGTTGCGCGAGGTTGTCCGCGAACTGCTCGGGGGACTTGAAGGCCGCGAACATCGACTGCCCGAGGCCGAACTTCATCCTGCCGGAAGCGATCTTCGCGGTGGGTGCGCCCCAGTTTTCCAGGTAGGGGAATCGCGAGGCGTACAAGTCCCACGCAGGAGGGCCGACAAGCTGTGTCCAGTCCGCGAACTTCTCCGGGTCCGCCATTCCGTGGCGCACAGCGAAGCTCACCGCGAACTCCCGCTCCGAGCGCCCGTGGGCGTTCCAGGACCACTCCAGCCCCGCCTCGGTATTCACCCGAAACAGCCAGGCGGTGGGCACGATATACGCCACCAGACACTGCAGGCCCTTGTCCACGAACTCGGTCATCCGGTACTTCACGAACTCCGGGTTGCTGAAAGGCGCCACGCTCAGCCAGTTGGCCGAGAGCGTGGGGTAGACACCCATCCAGCGTCGCTGTTTGAGGTACTCTTCCAGCACCGGGTAGATCATGGGGGCGCGATCGGTGTTGTAGGTCCGCCCGCCGTCGTAGTACGAGACCTTCACGTCTTCGGGCAGGGCCTTGAGCACCGCCGCATTGGACGGATAGCTAGCCTGGGTGAGCAGTACGCGCAGGCCGAGGTCGGGGCAGGTCTCCTTCGCAAGGCGCCAGGCAGCCACGCACGCGTTCAGTTCGTTCACGAAGCGGTCGTTCTGCCTGCAGGCGTCGCACCCGCAGCCCTTGCCCTCCTCGGACAGCCAAATCATCACCTCGGACACGTCGGGGATCTGCCCCAGTTCGGTGAGCCACTGGGACAGCGGCTTCAGCAGGTCCGGTTGCGAGAAGCAAAGGGGCTTGAGGTTCGAGTTGCTGTTCTCAACTTCCGTGGCGCGCAGTTGCGGGTAGAACTTGAACAGCCCGGTGTTCTCGAGCTGTTCGAGATGGTGGATGATGGGCACCACGCGCACCCCCAGCTTCCGCGCGCGCTCCATGACCTCCTCGTTCATCTTCGCGTGGGCAACGCCCTGGGCGTCGATGCTCAGGTTGGCATGCAATTCGATCAGGTTATGCTTAAACCCCGCCAGCCATTCGAGGTCCTGCGCCACGCTGCCGCCCCATTGCCCGCGCTCCTCCATATCCGGCCAGTCGGTGATCCTCCCCACCGGGATCCCCACCGTGGCTTCCTGTCCGGTTCCCCGCACCGACGCAACCAGCAACTGCCTGAGCGTCCGCATCCCAAACAGGCTGCCGGTCTCGCTCAATGCCCGGCAGGCGAGGGTGACCTGGCCGTCG
>JAGPGE010000153.1 GCA_018056145.1 Armatimonadota bacterium | reverse complement strand
GCATTGGGGTACTGCCTGCGCAGGTCATCAGCCAGCGCGTACGACCACGCTCCGGCGGTGACGGACTGCCCGTAGAAGAGGATGCGCACGCGGTTGCGATGCTCCGGAGTGCTGGTGGCCAGGAGCGTCATGGTCCGCTGAATGTTCCTGCCGAGTTGGTGCAGGTTCTCCGGCAACGGCGGCGCTTCGAACTCGTCCTGTGCCATGGTTGCGCCTCCGATCAGCAGCAGCGGGAGCAGGATGGCCCAGCCTGCAAAGTGTTTCATGCGGATCGGCCTTTCCACTGATGTCGGGCAGAATAGGCGCAGCGGTCGGGCTTCAGATCCCCTGGAGCATGTTCAGGAGGACGTCCACCATGACCCGCGGGATTCCCGAACCCATCAAGAGCACCTAGTCCGCGACCTCAGTGCCTTCCGCCAGACGCAGGAGGTCCTCATCGGACTCGATCTCCGGCAGTGGCGCGCAGGTTCCGCACAGGAGTTGACGCCAGTTGCGCGCACATTCCCAGCAGATCACCGCAGCGAGCACCATCATCATTACTGCGAGCAGGCCCTTGAGATAATCGGGCTGCGGGCCGAGAAGCATTTTCTGGCTGAACTGGATGCCTGACGCGAACACGGTGACAGCCAGGAAGGTGAAGGGGAGGAAGGTCGCCAGCGCATAGGTCTTCTTCGCGGCATGGCGCAGGATGTACGACGTCCCAACGGCGAGGGCCACCACCGCCAGCAACTGGTTGGCGATGCCGAACATCGGCCAGATGGTTGCCACCGTTCCCCCATGGACCAGGATGAACCAGCCGAAGCTCACGAGGAAACTGGTGGCAATCACACCCGGTAGCCACGTGCCGCTCTTCAGTGGGGCGTATGCACGCCCGGCGATTTCCTGCAGGATAAACCGGGCCACGCGGGTGCCGGTGTCGATGGTGGTGAGGATGAAGAGGGCTTCGAACATGATCGCGAAATGGTACCAGTAGGACATCATCGCGCTCATCCCGGGCAGGTCGCGGAAGATCTGGGCCATGCCCACCGCCAGGGTCACAGAGCCGCCAGTGCGGCCCACCAGCGTCTTCTCGCCGACTTCCCGCGCGATGAGGCCGACCTGCTCCAGGGCCTGTGCGGACGCCTGGTATTTCGCGGGGTCGGCGTTGATGGTGAAGTAGTGCTCGGGCAGCAGTGTGCAGGCGGCCACGAGAGCCATCAGTCCCACGAAGCCCTCCACCAGCATGGCGCCATACCCGATGGGCAGGATGTCCCGCTCGTTGCTGATCATCTTCGGGGTAGTGCCGGAACCGATGAGTGCGTGGAAGCCGGAGATCGCGCCGCAGGCGATGGTCAGGCACACATAGGGCCATACGGGGCCGGGAACCACCGGTCCGCCGCCGGACAGGTACTCAGTGGTCGGTGGGATTGCCAGGTGCGGGTTGACCACGAAGATCCCGATTGCCAGCAGGCCCACGGTCCCGAGCTTCATGTAGGTCGAGAGATAGTCGCGAGGGCACAGGAGCATCCACACCGGAAGCACCGCGGCGATGAAGCCGTATACCGGCAGCGCGATCTCCAGTTGCGATTTACTCAGTGTGAACCACGAGGCGATGGAACTCCGGGAGATCGGGTCCCCGGTAACAACCGCCAGGAGCAGCAGCAGCACACCGATGACCGATGCCTCGGCCACCCGGCCGGGACGGATCCTGTAGAGCCATTGGCCCATGAGCAGCGCGATGGGAATGCTGCAGGCAATCGTGAACACGCCCCAGGGGCTCTCACCCAGGGCATTCACCACCACCATCGCCAGTCCCGCCAGGGCCACGATGATGATAAAGAGGGTAGCGAAAGCCGCGCACCATCCCGCGGTCTTGCCCAGGTAACGCTCGGCGATGCGCGAGATCGATTCGCCGCGATTGCGCACCGATGCGAACAGGATGATGTAGTCATGCACAGCGCCGGCGAAGATGGCGCCGATGAGAATCCAGATGGCGCCCGGCAGGTAGCCATACTGGGCTGCCAGCACCGGTCCCACAAGGGGGCCCGCACCGGCGATGGCCGCGAAATGGTGGCCGAACAACACCCAGCGGTTGGTCGGGTGATAGTCCTTGCCGTCGCGGTGGGTGAATGCGGGGGTCTCGCGGGATGCATCAAGAGCCGTGACCTTCGCCGCCAGGAACGCGCCGTAGAAGCGGTAGGCCAGGCCAAAGCCACACAGCCCAAGCAGGAGCAGGTATACTGATGGCATGGGGGACCGTCCACACAGCGATAGAGAAGAGTTGGCCGGGGTCGATGATACACTCTGCCTGTGACAGCCGCAAGGGGTGAAGGGCGGGACTTCGACCAATGCGCGTGCAGGGCGAGAGCGATCAACGGCGAACAGGTACGCCCGCGCGCCCATTGCTTCCCACACCTATGCGGCGAGGCCACCCATGACTTCACGCGAACGCGTTCTGGCCGCCTTCGCGCACATCGAGCCCGACCAGGTACCTGTCGGCTATCTTGGTGATCCGGGCATCACTGGCCGCCTCATTGAGCATTTCGGATTGGCGGCGAATGACTACGAAGGCCTCCCGCAGGCGCCGGAGGTGGACTTCCGGACGGTTGGCGCGCCTTACGTCGGGCCGCCGCTCCATGAGCAGATCTCGGTCCGGGAGCATTGACGCCCGCTTACCCGAGGTTCACTCCTCAACTTCCGCTATCAAAAGCCCCTTCTCGGGCACGGTGACGGTCAGGCGCTCCGCCGAAATGAGACTCACCACCGTGTCCCGGCTCACCAGCTCGCCGGCGGAGTTGTACTCGTACAGACGCACATGGGCGTCTCGCCCCGGCCAGTTGTACTCACCAGAATGCAGGGTAATCAGGCGCTGCTCGCCGGTAACCGTGCCGGGGCCGATCTCGCGGACAGTTAGGGGGTAGAGCTTGCAGACGAAGTTGTCCGGACCCTCCAGCAACAGGTTGACCGCTGTGGGGGAGTAGATGCAGCCGATGCCTAGGCACTGCTTCACCGCGTCGAACACACCCTGCCGGGTCTTTTCGTCCCCCATGTTTCCCAGCACCAGCGGCACCGCCGACAGGTGACCGCCCGCCATGGCGCCGTGCCCATTGCCGCCTTCGATGAAACGGTGGATCGGCAGAGCGTTGATGCTGCGCAGCGCGGAGCCGCCATTGCCCAGGAAAGGCTTGTTGCGCGCCAGGCATTCGTGGATCATGCGAAGCTGGCACGACTCCGATGTGTAGGCGTTGTCGGACTTGAGTCGCACGACCTTGCCGTCCTCGTCGATGTCCGCCGAGTAACCGTCCCAGCGGCTGTAGTCGTAGCGGCTATACCCCCGCGTCCTGCCGGCCCAACTGAACTCGTCGCAGTAGATCCCGTCGCTCCGGGCCTGATCCATGCTGCGCCGCAGGCTGCCCAGGAGCGCATCCAGGTACTCGGAGCCCGGTCGGGGCGTGTAGTAGTACACGCGCCAGTCCTTGTTTGCCGCGCCGTATAGATGGGCGGTGCTGTAGTGGCGGACTTCGAAAGGCGCGCCGTCCGGAGTGCGGATGGTCTCGCTCGCGATGGGGAAGCGCTCGGCCATTGGCTCGTAGACCACCTCCATCGCCGGGTGGGTCATGTGCATGATGTCCACCTGCGGGCAGACACCCTTGATCGTCTCGATCTCTTCAGCGCGATCCCGCCACCAGGCGTCGCGGTGCTCGAACTTCAGGTAGGCGTCCAGATCCAGGTCGGGGCAGCCGCCGGGTGAGCGCGGGGCATCTTCCGGCAGCTTCGGGTAGGTGCCCCCGCGCGGTGGCAAGACATCGGCGGACAGGCGCATCCAGCCGCCGGTGATGACGGTGATCGGCCCCAGGTGACCCAGCGACTTCTCGTAGCGCTCCCGGTCGGTCTCGCAGTTGGCGGCGCGCGAGTAGCCCCAGAACATGGGGCGCTCCACCGGCGTCCCGTTCACACCCCAGCGTTTCCGCACGCTGTTGATGAAGGACCAGTAGCCGCCGCCATCGGTCACGGGGGTGATGGTCAGATCGAAATCGATGCGGCCCTTCGCCGGAAGCGCCAGGGTCTCGGAGTAGACTTCGGCGATCCCCCCGGTGTACCGTGCGGCCATGAGGAGACGCAGCCAGTCGCTCTCCGCGGTCACGCCATAGGCAAATACCGGGTCAGCCTGGGACTGCAGGCAGACGGTGGGGTTCGTCGCAAGCCCTGCCATGCCCGTTGCGTCGGGGTCTCCGGCCAAGGTGACGATGGACTGGCCGTCCCGCAGGAAGACGCGATGCCGGAAGGGCAGGGCGCGGATCTGGTCCGTGGTGTTCGACCATTCCTCCTCCCACTTGGCAATCCCCGCGTCGATGGTGACTTCCCGCGCCAGACGCAGACCGTCCCAGTCAGCCGTCACGCGGAACCCCCAGGGGCCGAATGGCTCCACCGAGACCTTCGCCGGACAATCCACCGGCGCGGTATCGTCGGCGACCAGCACGGATTCGGCGTCGGACTTCATGCCGATGGCGGTCTCCACGAGCATCTCCGGCCCGCCTTCGGATGAGATGGCGAAGCCGCCCGCTGCCCCCTGTCTGAGGGTAATGCCGTCCCTGGTGATTGCACGGCTGATATCCCCCCGCTCGGGCACGTCCACAACGGTCTCGGGGATCAGCGCGCGGTCCAGATATCCGATCTCGAGCTTCTCCACCACCAGGTCGCCTTCGTAGTCAGCAGGCTTCACCGGCCGGGTGTTGACGACGGTGAGAGTGTTACCGTCCACGCCGCTCACGAGGTCGGAGACGTCGAGCATGAACGTGCCGCCCAGATCATCACTGGTGGATGGGTCCGCGACGGCGGCACTCGGCGCGTAGATGAGCATCAGACTCGGTCCGCTGAAGACCTGGAAGTCGTTGCCCGGGTAAGTGTCCAGTCGGAACCCGGGCTGTCTGCCGATGAGTCGTTCCGCGCCGCCGGGAGCGCGCCGTTCCACCGGGGAGCCGTTGATTCGCATCTGCATGTTGTAGTTGCAGCCGCCATAGCGCGGGCAGTAGGCCACCGCGCCGAAACGGATGGCAACAATCCTCCCCGGGCGCGCAGGGAAGGCGGGCAGCGGCTGCTCAACGGTCTCCCCGAACGGGACGCGCAGTTCGTCGATGGTTGTCGCGTCCTCCAGGGGCAGGTCGTAGATGCCTGCGGCCCACCCTGCGCAGACTCCGAGCAGCAGGCATCCGGCGGTGATGGCCAGACAGAACGGGATCATCGGTGCAGACAAGATCGGGACCTCCATGAGCGCTTGTTCCCCCTCGCGGAGTCTGTTCCCGGCCGGTGCGCCGCCGACCTGCCCGGGAGGGATGCAGCGCCGCATGGGGAAGCACCCACCGTCCGGCCTGGCTAGCGTTGCATCGCTGTGAGGATGGCTCATTATGACCAGATCGATCGCTGTTGGACTCATCGCACTGGCTCTCGCCCCGACTGGGCTCTGGGCTGATGGCCTGGCCGTGCGCAACGGCTGGCTAACCCATGAGGGCAAGGCCGTTTGGGGATGGGTGCAGCACAACGGCTGGTGGCGCGCGGGGATGCGGGCGAACATCACTCGGCGGTCGGTGGGTGATCCTTGCGGAGACGTGCGCCCGAACCGCACAGAGGACCTGGACAAGCTGACCGACTCCATGCTCAAGTACGCCTATCCGGGATTCGAGCACAACTACGGGCTCTGGTACGATCGGCGACGCAATGCCCACGACGAAGGCCGGCGCACCAATCCCGAGGTCCGGCCGCCGTTCCTCGAGCAGCCCTGGGCCCGGTCGGATCAGGGCACGGCGTGGGATGGAGGGCCAAAGTACGACCTCACACAGTTCAACCCCTGGTATTTCCAGCGGCTTGAGGAGTTTGCTGAACTGTGCGACCGGAAGGGCACGGTGCTGCTGCACAAGTACCACATGCAGCACGCCCTGCTGGAAACACCCGCGCATTACGTGGACTTCCCCTGGCGACCGGTCAACTGCATCCAGGACACCGGCATGCCCGACCGCATCCCGGCAGCGAACGTGTTCTACGACGTCACCCACCCGGTACGCCGCGAGTTGCACCGGGCGTACATCCGGCGCTGTCTGGAAGCACTGGGACGCTTCAGCAACGTGGTTCATCTCGTCGCACAGGAGTACACCGGGCCCCGCGCATACCAGGAGTTCTGGCTGAATACCATCGTGGAATGGGAGCGGGAGACGGGCAACGATGTGCTCATCGGCCTCAGCGGAGCGAAGGACGTGGTTGATGACATGCTTGCTGACCCGGTGCGCGCGGTCCAGGTTGACGTGCTGGACCTGCGGTGCTGGTGGGTAACCGCCGCGGGGGAGCTCAAGGCGCTGAAGGGTGGCGAAGAAGTCCCCGGAAGGTGGACGGAGTGCGGCTTCGCGCAGGCCGAGGAGAGTTCTCCGGAACGCATCTACCGCAAGGTGCGGGAGTACCGCGACCGTTACCCGAAGTACGCGATCATCGACGCCATGGGCCAGGATCGGCGGCAGAGCTGGGCGTTCCTGATGGCCGGAGGGAGCCTGCTGGTTGCGGGGCAGATCCAGTACCCGGAAGACGCCGATCCGCCCGACTACGTCAAGCCAAAGAACATGGATGTAATCCTGCCGACGTACGAGTTCATCCGGCGGGAGCTAGCGGGCGTGCTTCCGCAGATGCGCCCGGCGGAGATCATCCCCGACACGCCGGAACGGAACTGGTGTCTGGCAGCCGGGGATGACACGTTTCTGGTCTATGCGCTCGAAGGCGGGGCCTTCCGGGTGGACCTGACCGGGGCGCAAGGCCCCTATCTCGCGCAATGGTTCGACCCGCGCACCGGGGCCCTGACGAAGCTGCCGTCCACCGTTCCAGGGCGCGCGGTTGCCCACTTTCCGGCACCCGATCAACAGGACTGGGCGTTGCTCCTGCGACGGAGTGAGTGAGCGTTGAGTGGGGCTGGCGTCGCCAACAGCTCCAGCCTCGGGTGGCGCCGCTTCGAGCGAAGGCGAAGCAGTGCTCCATGGTCACAGCACACCACGCGAGGCGTTGCGTGGCCCCCGCGGGAGGCATACAGTAGGACGCACGCGCATCTGAGCCGTGGGAGTCGGCGCCGTCCAGCCGACGGGGCCCCACGGGACACCGCACCCTAGAGTTTGAACTCCGGCACTTCCACCGGTGCGCCGCCCTTTGCCCGCGAGACCTCGGAGAGCAGGCCCGGGGCGGTGAGATTCAGCGCATCAACCACGTCGATCGGAGGGCGGGTGTCGTCGAGGATGCAGCGGGCGAACTCCTCCATCATCAGCGGGGCTCCGCCGTCGTAGCTGTCGTTCACCGCCTCTACGGGCAGGTTCTTCCACCCATCGGGCAGGTAGTCCGCGTAGTTCCACAGGCTCTCCCACGTGCCCGGGTCGGTGCGCCCGTGCACGTAGATGCGGTGCTCCTCGCCCGGCGCCCGTGGGCCTTCGTATGCCGCGCCGGTGCCCTGGAGTCCGTAGTACGTGTAGTTGTTGGGCCGGTCGGAGAAGAAGTCCAGGCGGATGCGGATGAGCCGGCCCCCGAGTGTCTCCAGGAGCACGGTGCAGGTGTCGTCCGCGACCGCCCACGGAATGTGGTGCTGGCCGGACCCCATACAGACGACATTCTTGATACGCTCTCCGAACGCCCAGTAAAGCGGGCCGAGATCGTGGGTGATGTAGTGGTGCCCAAGGCGCATTGCAAGTTCCGCGGTGCGCCAGGTGTACCCGCTCTCAAGCGGCGGCAGGCCACCTTTGAACTCCTGGATCTGCTCGGATTCCCCGTAGTAGACCTCGCCGAACAGCCCTGCGCGCACCATGCCCATGACGATCGACCACGGCCGGAACCAGCAGTAGTTCTCGGCCATCATGTACTTCCGCCCCGTGGAGCGCACGGTCTCCAGCAGTTCCCAGCACTGGTCCATGCTGGTTGCGGCGGTTACTTCCGACAGCACGTGCTTGCCGGCTTTCAGCGCCTGAACCGCATGCTCCACGTGCAGCGGCATCGGCGAAGCGACCACCACCGCGTCCACGTCGGAATCCAGAAGCGCCTCGTATGAGGTGAATGTGGTCTCGACCCCAGTGGCCGCCGCGGCGTTTGCCAGCCGCTCTTCATTTGCGTCGCAGATTGCCGCCAACTCCGCGCTGGGGGCGAATCGTATTGCCCGGGCCAGTCCCGCACCGCGTCCCGCACCCAGCACTCCGATCTTCACGGTCTCCATGGCTGAACCTCGCCTGTCATCTATGAACTGCCCGGACCTCCCGTGCAAAACGGTTGGCCCAGGTTTGCGAGAGTGACATTTCACCCCTGACCGCGCGGCACCTGCCCGGTCCATCCGTACGACCTCGTGACACGTCTAAAGCGCCTCCACGCGCAGGTCGTCGAACCGTACCGGTGATCGTGACACTCAGTTCCACCCCCGGGCCGACACCCCCTGCAGAACCAGTCGCGCCGGCATTCCAGTTGGTTGATGGACATGGGCAGAGGTCGATGACCCTGGTGGGGGGAAGAGATAGCGGTAATCATCGGTACGGATGCCCGCCCCGGATCTGCAGTTCGTGTCAAGACTACATGGAGCAGAGCGTCCAGCTCGGTGGCACGCCGATGCAGGAGGGCCTGGACATTAGGGCCTGGATCCGCGAGGGGCTTCTGAACAGCGTTATCTGCCAGGAGGGCGCGGACCCGGAGTGCATCAGGCTCGGCAAGGAGCACGGCTGCGAGTTCGTGCTGTTCACCGGCTACCGCGGTGAGCAGGCGATGAGCCCGGAATCAGTGACCGCCGCGTACGGTCAGGGCGTGGGGCACTTCGCCTACTGGGACATGGACTGTGCGCAGGTATTCCCGTCCGCCTGGAACTGGCCGCGCCGCATCGGGCACCGCGATGAGATGGCGGACTGGCCGAAGTTCGCCCCGAAGGACAGGCTCATCAAGCTCACCCGGGTGGGCGGCGTTGACGTGACCCGCGGGCTGGCCGACGCCGTGTACTCCGGCGGATAGCCCCCCGCTCACAATGTTCGTCCGAAAGGCACTCAGCATGAAACAGGCGATTCTGCACGGTGCAGGGGACCTGCGGCTTGAGGATCGGCCGCTGGAGACCGGCAGTCTGCGCGATGGACAGACCCTCGTGAAGACGGAAGTGACCGCTTTTTCCACGGGCACTGACCTCGGGAACTATGAGGGGCGCTCGACGGAACTGCCCGGCGCTCCCGATTACCCCCGCGCGGTGGGCTATTCGAATGTGGGTCGCATCGTCGCCGATGGCCGGCGCGTGTTCTCCATGAAGCCTCACCAGTCGGCCTTTATCGCGGAACCCGACGACCTGCTGGTTCCCGTTCCGGATGGCGTCAGTTCCGAGCAGGCGTCTCTCGCATATCTGACCCAGCTTGGTCTCGCCGCGTTGCGACAGGCGCGGTACGAGACCGGCGAGAACGTGGCGATCATCGGCCTGGGTGTGATCGGTCTGGCCACGGCGGGCCTCGCGAGAGCCATGGGGGCGAAGGTCGCGGCAATTGCGAACTCCAGCGTCCGGGCTGAAGCAGCCCTGAATGTGGGCGCTCACGCGGCCTTCCAGTCGCACGACCTGGGCTCCGCGGAGGACCTTGGCCCGCTCTTCGGAACCACCGGCGCCGATCTGGTTATCCTCACCGCCAATACCTGGGACGCGTACAGACTTGCGGTGGAGCTTGCGCGCCGCGGCGGGCGCGTGAGCGTGCTGGGATTCCCCGGTCGCGCCCAGCCGCCGCCCGACTTCAACCCCCTGGACGCCCAGTGGTTCTATGGCAAGCAACTCACGCTTCTCGGCGCGGGGGCCTCGCCGCGGGTGGAATGCGCACCGTCGGACCTGCGCTTCAACCTGCGGCGCAATCTCGAGTACATCTTCGACCTCATGGCCGATGGGGCGCTGCAACTGGAGAGCCTCATCACCCACAGGTTCCCCGCGGCGCGCATGATTGAGGCC
>JAGPGE010000152.1 GCA_018056145.1 Armatimonadota bacterium | reverse complement strand
TGGGCGGACTGGTCATGTCCCACTCCGACGACAATGGCCTCATCATCCCGCCGCGCCTCGCCCCGCGGCATGTGGCGATCCTGCCAATCATCCGCAAGGATGAAGAGCGCGACACGGTGCTGCCATACTGCGAGGCCCTCGCTGCCGAACTGCGCGCACAGCAGTATGACGGCAAGCCCGTGGGCGTGGTCCTGGACACCCGCGACATGAACGCCGGCGAGAAGAGCTGGGAATGGGTGAAGAAGGGCATCCCGGTGGTGCTGGAGATCGGCCCGCGGGACATCGCCTCGGGAGGGGTGTTCGTCGGACGCCGAGACAAGGGCCGCAAGGAGCGCTTCAACATGCCCCGCGAGGAGTTCGTGGCGGGCATCGCCGACATTCTCGCCGACATGCAGCAGGGCTTGTACGACCGGGCGAAGGCGTACCGCGACGAGAACACCCGTATCATCGACAACTGGGACGAGTTCGCGGCGTTCTTCACCCCGGAAAACACGAATAAGCCCGAGATTCACGGGGGCTTCGCGCTCTCGTACTGGTGCGGGTCGCAGGCCTGCGAGGCACGCGCAAACGATGAGTTGTCCGTCAGCCTGCGCTGCATCCCCTTCGACGCCGAGGAACATGGGGAAGGCAAGTGCGTGGCGTGCGGCGGCACGGCCCGCAAGCGCGTGGTTTTCGCAAAGGCGTATTGACGCGGCGCCCAGCCTGCAGTTGACCGGCGCGCGTCCTGCGGGATCGCTTTCGATGGCAGGTCGCGGGTCTCATCGTCGTCCCGATGATGGGCCCCGTGACACCTTCTCCGCTACCCGGCGCTGGCTACAATGGGCGCACACAACCACAAGGAGCATTCGACCATGAAAGTCGCGCGTCTTTTCGGCCCCGGCGATGTCCGGGTCCTTGATGAGCCGAAGACTGAAGTGCAGCCCGGGAAGATCCTCGTCAAGGTCGAGGCGGTTGCCATCTGCGCATCGGACCTGCGCATCTATGAAGACGGCCATGCCAGCGGCATCGTCCCCGACCACCCCTTCATCCAGGGCCACGAGTTCTCCGGGAGCGTAGCGGAGCTGGGAGAGGGTGTGGATGGGCCCGCGGTGGGCGCCCCGCTGATCATCGAGCCAAGCTGGCATTGTGGCCAGTGCCGCCTGTGCCAGATGGGCCTCACCAATATCTGCCGCAACGTGGTCTTCCCCAGCTTCCCCCAGGAGGACGGGGCGCTGCGGGAGTTCATCAATGTGCCGCCTTTCGCGGTGGAGGCAACCTCCCCGAGCATCGACCCGGTGACGCGCGCGCTCATGGAGCCCCTCGGCGTGGGCGTCCACGCGGTGCGCCTCGCGGACATGAACCCCGGCGACCGCATCGCGATCCTCGGCTGCGGGGCCATCGGCATGTGCGTGTTCGTGGTGGCGCGCGCCAAAGGCTTCGAGGACATCATCTGCGCCGAACCCCAGGATGACCGGCGGGAGTTCGCGGCCAAAGCCGGCGCGCGTCTCGTCACCACGGATCACAGGGGGCTCATCGACTCCCTGTCCGACCCGGTGGACGGCCCCGACGTGGTGTTCGAATGCTCCGGCGACAATGCCGCGGTGCAGCAGGCCATGGAACTGGTCCGCCCCGGCGGCAAGGTGGTCGTGGTGGGCATCCCGCACCCGGACGAAGTGGTCATCGACTCAACCGTCCCCCGGCGTAAGGAGCTGACCGTGTTCTTCTCCCGACGCTCCCGGGACACGCTGGAAGAATGCGTGGAGCTCGTGGAGAGCGGCAAGGTAGACCTCACGGCCTTCCCGGTGAAGGAGTTCACCATCGACCAGACCCCGGAAGCCTTCGCAGCCGCCGAGGCCCGCGAGCCCGGCATGCTCCGCGCGGTGGTGAGGGTGGACCGGGGGTAGCGGCCAGACAGGGGAAGTGATGGCGTGGTCGACCGGGAAGTCCGCGGCATCTACACGCTGTTCGCGGTGGGTTGCGCGGCCATCTTCTTTGCGCGCAGGTTCGCCTACTGGCAGGACTGGGAACCCCGGACGTTCCGGGTCATCGGCATCGCCCTGTTGACGCTGGGAGTCGGCGGCGTGTGGAGCGTCTTCGGCCCCGCATCCGCCGTTACGGTACTCCTCGGATCTGCGCTGGTGACGGGCATCTACATCCGGCAAGACATCGGCCTTGAGCGCGCCGAACTGGAGCGCGAAGCCCGCGAATGCGAGGAAGCAGCGGGGGATCACCCCCGAGGATGAGGACGAAGATCGGGAGTGACGGCTGCACTTAAGCCCACGGACAGTCCAAACCTGCCCTGGCGGCACAGGAGGGCAAAGCCATGCCACTCACCCGTGTGAAGCTGACGAGGTTCACCGCCTTTGAGCACCTTGATCTACCGCTCAGTCCGGGCGTTAATATTTTCATCGGCGCCAACTCTACCGGCAAGACTCACCTGCTCAAGGTGATGTACGCGGCGTGCGACGTGACCAAGACCAAGGGGGAACTCCCGGAGAAGCTCTACAGAGTGTTCCTGCCTCAAGAACAACTGGGGCGACTGGTGCACAGGCAACGCGGCGTGACGGAAGCATCTGCCGAGGTGTACCGTGATGGGACTCATGTCGGGATCGTGTTCACGACTCGCGACACCGCGGCTTCGGCCAAGGTGCGCAACGCGGCCGGATGGAGCAAGGTCGCTATGGAATGCGCATACATACCCGCAAAGGAAATGCTAGCCAACGCTCCGGGGTTCCGCTCTCACTACCAGCTTCGCGAGGTGCACTTCGAGGAAGTCTATGCTGACATTATCGACCGAGCCTTCCTGGACCCTCTGAGGGGCATCCCGGATGCACCTCGCACCGTTCTGCTGGAGCTGATCAGGAAAGGAATAAAGGGGCGGGTCACAACCAAGGGTGAGGTGTTCTACCTGAGTTCACCGGAAGGGAACCTCGAATTCACGCTCCTCGCAGAAGGGTTTCGGAAGCTGGGACTGCTCTACCGCCTCGTACAGAACGGAACATTAACCAACGGGTCTGTGCTCTTCTGGGACGAGCCCGAGGCCAATCTCAACCCGAGCATGATGGGCACGGTGGTTGATATCCTCTTGAGGCTGCAGGAGATGGGCGTACAGATCTTCCTCGCGACCCATGACTATGTGATGCTAAAGCAGTTTGACCTCCGCGCGAAACCGGATAATCAGGTGCGATACCATGCACTCCACCGCGATCCGGACACTCATGGCGTGATAGCGAGCAGTACCGACCAGTATGCCCTCATCGAGCCCAACGCAATCTCTGACACCTTCGCGGACTTGTACGACGCAGACCTTCGCCGGGCTCTGGGCCGTGATGCTCAGTGAGCAGCACATTCATCGAGAGTGGGTTCGAGTTCACATTCCCGGCTGGAGTTGCTGTCCGCGAGCTGGACAAGCTCAGCAGGCCGTCCGACATGAAGGCTGTGGACTTCGTGGTGTGCCAGGGCGACAATACCTTGTTGCTCGAGGTCAAGAACCCATCCAGTCTCGCGATACCCCAAGAGCACCGAGCGAGCAGGGCGGCAACGGACAGAGCCAAGCGCGTCGGGGATGAGCTTATCAACAACGAGCTCGTGCCGAAGGCGCGCCATAGCTATCTGTACCTGCACCTGATGGAAGAGGATACAGAGCGACTCATACTCGTGTTTCTGGACGACCCGGGCGCACTGGGCATAGACGCGGCCTTGCTTGTGAACTACAAGGACCGACTGCTCGGACGGCTCCGCCAGGAGGCAGACGCTCCCTGGAAGCGAGAGTATATCAGCGACTGCGTCGTGGTGACGCCCGAGACGTGGGCGACGTACTTCCCGGACTACACATTGAGCCCTGCTCCATAGCCCGGTGCAGGTACAGTCTTGGCCACTCCGCAACGCCGTACCTACAGTCCGGGAGGTCCCACATGCACCCGTCGCGTCTGCTGGTGATCCTCTGTCTCGTCCTCGCGGGGCCACTCTTCGCCCAGCCGCCGACAGGCGCCATCTCCGCGGCGGACTATGACTCCCTCCAGGCGGCCGTGGATGCCAATCCGGGCAAGATGATCTTCCTGCCCCCGGGCGACTACCCCATCTCGCGGAAACTGCGCATCGCCACCCATGACACCGGCCTGTGGGGCTTCGGCCGCATCGTGCAGACCAACCCCGCCGACACCATTCTGGAGATCGAGCACGCCCGGGGGGTGCGCATCCAGGACATCACCCTCACCCGAGCCGAGGGCGCGCAGGATGCCACCGCGCCGGGCCTGTTCTGCTGGGACAGCCACGATGTGGTCATCGACGGCGTGCAGGTCATCGACAGTCGCTCCCGCAGCGCCGCCATCGAGGTGCGCGACTCCACGGGCTGCACGGTGCGCGACTGCCGGGTCCTCAACTACAAGTGCATTGCCGTGGATGACCGCACATCGGCCACACCGGGCAACTACGGCTATGCCTTCTGGGCGATTGACGGCACCGGCATTCTCGTGAACGGGTGTCGCAACTGCCGGGTCGCCGACAACCACATCATCGAGCACCGGCTGTTCCCCACCCCGGAACTCAAAGCCAAGTACAAACTGGGGAGCCTTACCGAAGGCCGCTACCCCACGGCGGCGGGAGGAGCGCTTGAGGGTGGAGTAGTCGCGGCGGGCTACACCAGCAATTGGCACCAGGGCTCGGCAATCCTCATGACTGGCCCCGAGACCACCAGCCACAACTCCATCACCGGGAACCACATGGTCAACGCCGCCCAGGGCATCGACCTGCACTGCGACCAGGCGGTGGTCAGCGGCAACGTGATCGACCACTGCCTGATCGGGATCAAGATGACCCACGGCTGCCGTAATCTCGTGGTCGCCGACAACATCATCACCCACGTGGACCTGTGGGGCATCCTGGTCAACCCCGGCGCGGCATCCCACGCCGCCGCGCCGGTCGAAGATGACCGCCCGGCCCGGCCTGCGAATGTGGACGCCGGGATCATCATCAGCGGGAACATGATCACCAACTACGGGCGGGGCAATGACTACTGGAACCTGGGGCGCAGACCGGGCGACCTGGGCTCGAGTTTCCCCATCGCCCTGCTGCGGCCCCAGCTGCCCTCGAACCCGGTGCTGTCCGACGTGCTGATCCAGGGGAACATGGTATACGACGAGAACCGGGACGGGATCATCGTGGACGGACAGGTGCGCATCGAACCGCCGAGATATCGTTACGCGGTGTACCTGGAGCCCGCCCCGGCCACGGAAGGCCAGGAGCCCCAGTATCCGCGGGCGGTGCGTTTCCAGGGCAACATTCTCCACCCGGGCGAAGAGGGCGTGTGCAATGTGGAACTGGGGGAGTGAGGGATCAGCGGATTCGACGGGCTCCGGCCTCTCGGGGGCTTCTGCTCACACCTGCTGTGATGTACAATACCGGCATGGAACCACGGCGTGACGTCACCCTGAACAAGAACGCTTTCTCCGTCGCCAGGCTGGATGATGCCGACGACGATGTGGCCTACTGGCTGACCCGGACGCCCCGGGAACGCATCGCCGCCGTGGAGACCCTGAGGCAGGTCCTGTATGGCCATCGAAGAACTTCCGCCCGACTTCAGAGAGTTCTTACAGTTGCTCGCCTCGAGGAGCGTTGAGTATCTGCTCGTGGGCGGCTATGCCGTGGCCTACCATGGGTATGTCCGGGCCACGGCTGACATGGACATCTGGGTCGCGGCGAGTGAGGGCAATGCCGCCAAACTGGTTGCGGTTCTTGGGGAATTCGGATTCGACGTACCCGGCCTGACGCCCGACCTCTTCACTGAGCCGGGGAACATCGTCCGCCTTGGTGAGCCGCCGATACGCATTGAAATACTCACCAAGGTGTCTGGTGTGACCTTCGAGGATTGCTATGCCCGGCGGATCGTCGACACCGTCGACGGTGTGGCGGTCAACCTCATCAGCCTGGAGCACCTGAGAGCGAACAAGGCCGCCAGCGGCAGGCTGAAGGACTTGGCCGACCTGGAGCACTTGAGTTGAAGCCTCACTGCCCGGCGCGTGACGATCCGGCCATTCGTGAGGCTGTGGCCCGGTGTCCTTCACCCAACCCCGCAGCCGTCCCCGTCGCAGGTAAGACTCCAGCTCGCCATCCTCCCTCGCGCGCAGGAACCTGGGCCCGATGCGACGATACCGACATCCGCACTCACAGACAACGGAGCCCGCGCGCACCCGCTCGTCCCATTCCCATCCGTAGTCGCGGTCCGGATCGCGCAGGTCTCCGCTGCACTTCCCCCCGTGGCAGAGCGGCAGCCAGCCCAGTGTGAGCCACATCCAGAAATACGCGAAGCCCATGAAGAGCAGCACTGCGGCGGCGATGCTGACGGGAAAGCCGCCAGACCTGCCCACGTTCCCCACACGCCACCCACCGCAACCACAACAGGCATCGTTCAGAGCAATTGCGCCCCGTTCGCCCTTGTGTTATACTCACCTTTCAGCCGTCAGACGACGCGCCGTTTGCGACGGCGCCAGACGGACTTCCTGCTCCGGCCAGAGCGAGCCGGAGCCAACAGTCCACGGGAAGGATGGTCAGCAAGCTGATGCCGAAAGCCGACGTGTTGTACGAGGGGATGTATATCCTGCAGGCCGGTCTCGATGACGCCCAGATCCAGGAGATCGAGGACCGCCTCAAGGCGGGTATCGAGGCTCTCGGAGCCGTCGTTGAGTCCACCCATGAGTACGGCCGCAGGCGCCTGGCCTACAAGATCAAGGGCCACACCGAAGGCATTTACCGCGTCATGTACTTCAGGGGTACCGGCGCAGCCGTGGAGGAGCTCAACCGCGAGTACGGCATGATCGAGCAGATCGTGCGCGGCCACGTTGTTCTCGCGAACCCCGAGTTCATGGTTGGCAGGCCCAGGCCCAGCGCGAGACCCGCCGAAGAGGCTGTCGAGGGCGAAGCCGCTGTCGAGGGCGAAGCCGCTGTCGAGGGTGAAGCCGAAGCACCAGCCGCTGAAGAAGCACCGGCCGCTGAAGAAGCACCGGCCGCTGAAGAAGCACCAGCCGCTGAAGAAGCGCCAGCCGCTGAAGAGGCGCCCGAGGCCGAGCAGGAACAGTAGATCGCCGCAGCCGGGAACTGGCGCACACTATGACCAGCCGGGGAGTGGCACTTCGTGATTAACGTCTGCGTGCTCGTGGGCAGGATTGTCAACGATCCTGAAATGCGCTACACCGCCAGCGGGGTGGCTGTCGTCAAATTCCGCATCGCGGTGGATCGTGTGCGCAAGCAGGAGGGGCAGCCGGACGCTGACTTCCTGGATATCGTCGCTTTCGGGAAGACCGGCGAGTTCGTGGCCCAGTATCTCGACAAAGGGGCGCGAGTCGGGATCGAGGGGCGCATTCAGTCGCGCAACTGGCAGACCAATGACGGCCAGAAGCGCACCAGCGTGGAGATCGTCGCGAACACAGTCCAGCAACTGGAAACGCGACAGGAGTCGGAATTGCGGCGTTCCCAGCGCGGAGGCGGCGGCCCCCAGGGCGGCGGACAGTCCGCGCCGCGCCCCATGCCGTCAAGGCCCGCACCTGATGCCGCGCCCGCAGGCATGCAGGATCAGGGCGCCCAGGACTACGGGCCCATTGGAGACGATGAGGACCCCTTCGGCGACCAGTAGCGCCGCCGAGCGGGTCTTTCCCGACTAGAGGCGAGTTCAGTTGAGCAGTCAAGGGGATCAGTACAGCCTGGGCATCGACCTGGGCGGCACCACTTTTTCGGTGGGCGTTTTCGACGGCGAGGGCCGACTCGTGGACCGGGGTTCGTATGATACCCCGGTCGGCGCGTCCCCGGACGCCCTGGTTTCGGCTCTGGAACGCGGCGTGCGCCAGCACGGCGAGAAAGCCGCGGGCGGCATCGGAAGCCTTGTCGGCGTGGCCATCGGCTTCCCCGGTCCGGTCGACCCCGATGCGGGCGTGGTGAAGCAGGCCCCCAATATCAGGGGCCTCGGCGGCTTCCCTCTTACCCGAACCCTGGGCGACCGCCTCGGCGGCATTCCCGTTCATCTTCAGAATGACGCCTACTGCGCCACCCTTGCCGAACTGCGCTGGGGCGCTGGCAAAGAGGCCGACAACCTGCTCATGTTCACCCTGGGCACCGGTGTTGGAGGCGGGGTGGCCATGAACAATCGGGTCATCCGCGGGCCGCGCCAGATCCTGGGCGAGGTCGGCCATATCGTCATCGAGCCGAACGGGCGCAAGTGCGGGTGCGGCAACTTCGGCTGCCTGGAGGCGATGGCCGCGAAGCAGGCGATCATCGACATGGCCGCCCGGGCGATCCAGTCCGGCCGCCCCACACTCCTGAATGACCTCACCGGCGGCAGCCAGTGCCGCCTCACCCCCCAGGTCGTCACCGAGGCCTGTGAGGCCGGAGATGCAGCCGCGATTGACGTCTACCAGCGCGCGGGATACTACATCGGCCTCGCGCTATGCAACTGCATTGTCCTGTGCGACCCGGACCTGATCGTGATCGGGGGGGGCATCGCCGCGGCGGGGAAGTTCATCTTCGACCCGATCAAGCGGACGGTGGCGGCGCGCAGTCTGATCAGCGGCTTTGACGTGCAGAACATCGTCCCGGCGCGGTTCGGCAACGACGCCGGTGTCTACGGGGCCGGAGCCCTGGCGTGGGAACAGGCCTGACGCGAGAGGACGGGCCCCCGCAGCCAAGCGCGGGGCTGCCCGTAACGGTATCTGTCACAGGTTATCAGCCAGCCCGAGCGCTCCTCGGGCTGCTCGTGTTGCGTGAGTGATTATGGCAAGGGGCATTCTCGACAGTCTTCACGAGGCTCTGGCCCAGTCCGACGAGTTCCGCGATCTGCGCTCGCGAATGGACTCGCACGGGGCGGCTGTCTGCGTCGAGGGCGTGAGTGGTGCGGGAAAGGCGCTCCTGTGCGCCGGCCTCCTGCGTGATCCCGAAGCCACTGCACTTGTCGCCACGTACAACGAGGAACGCGCCAGGGCGATCTATGATGATCTGCGCGCGCTCCTTGCTGATAGCGACTCCCCCAAGGGCTCCGAGCGGGTCCTGCTGTACCCTGCAATCGCTTCCGCACTGTATGACGGCGTCGAGCCCGAGCGCCAGCAGGTTGCCGACCGTCTGACGGTGCTGGAGCGCCTGTGCTCCGGCCGACCGGTGATTGCCGTCGCCGCGGTCAGCAGCCTCCTGCACCTGACCATGCCCCGCCGGGAGATTATCAAGGCCCGGCGCGAACTGCGCACCGGGGAGAATTATGCGCGAGATGACATCGCCTTCGCGCTACTCAACCTGGGCTATGAGCGGACCAATCTCGTGGATGACATCGCCCAGTTTTCGATCCGCGGCGACATTCTGGACGTCTCCCCGCCCACCTCGCCCTATCCGGTGCGTGTCGAGTTCTTCGGCGACGAGGTGGAACGCATTCGCACCTTTGACCCGATCACCCAGCGGTCCATCCAGCCGGTGGACAGCGTGGGCATCGGGCCGGCAGGCGAACTGCTCTTGTCGCGGGAGGCCGTTCAGAAGTCCTTTCCGGCCATCAAGAGCGCGTTCAGGCGAGAACTGGACCAGCTCAACTCCCAGGAGAAGTACCGTGAGGCCGAGCGCCTCAAGGCCCGCATGGAACAGGACCTCGAGGCCCTGCGGAATCTCACGGCGACTCCGAGCATGATGCACTACCTGCCCTTCATCTACTCGGAGCTTGACAGCCTGTGCGACTACCTGCCCTCGGACGCATACCTGATCGTGGACGAGCCTGTGCGGATCAAGTCTCACGCGGTGCAGTTCGAGGAGGACGTGCACAAGGCGTATGACAAGGGTGTGAAACTCGGCTCTCTGCTGCGCCTGCCGGAGACGGCGTGCATGCCCTTCGCCAAGCTCGCCGCACGGCACTTCTCGGCGCCGCGCGAGCGCCCCGTGGTCTACCTGACCATGCTTCAGCGCGAGGTGCCATGGGCGCCGAACGCCGAAGTGGTGCGGTTCCG
>JAGPGE010000151.1 GCA_018056145.1 Armatimonadota bacterium | reverse complement strand
CTCCCCGGCGGGATTGATCCCGACGATGCGGCCTTGACCGTCGAGCACCATCACACCGTCACGCATGGCCGACACGATCGCTTCATAGGCAACAGGAACGGTTTCCAGGAAGCCATACTTGAAGAGACCCCAGAAGATGAAGGCGCCGGTGGTTAGGAACGCGTAGGGGGTGAGGTCCAGGTGCAGGCCCTTGAAGGCGCCCGCGACAAAGGCGATATTCGCAACCAAGGGGGTTGCGACCCCGGCGAGCACGACGGCCGCCTGGCCGCGGAAGAGCCGAGGGGTCTGCAGCATTGACTGGAGCAGGACGACGGTGCCCGCGAGAAGGAGCACGTAGGCATACGCAACCGACAGACGCCACCAGATCCCGTGCTCCAGTACGGGGACGGTGAAGGGGCTGGAGACTTCGGTGCCGATCCGGGCGTACATGAGACCGTGGTACTCATTGGTCCACGCGAAGAGGATTGCGAGAAGACCGGGGACGGAAAGCAGGATGATCTGGCGGGGACCGGGGAACTGCGTCCTGCCACAATACTGTAGGGCGAACACGAACCAGGCCACCGGAACCGTCGCGATGCCGATCCACTGGATCTTGGCCCAGAGCAGACCAACCTCGATGCTCCGGCTGAGGAGTTCCATGCCGTAGCCGGCTCCCCAGATCGTTATGCCCAGGAGCAGCACCGTGAAAGCGGCCGCTCCACTCACTCTGGCGCGTCGGCGCCACGCGTAGAGGGCGAGCAGCAATTCGAGTCCCGCTCCCCAGAGCAAAGGCAACGCGTACCAGATGGCTTGACTCTGCATGGTTCAACTCGCCGGGAGCTGTTCGCCAACGCGAGGCGACGCGAGACGCCCTGAATAGAGATCGTTAACGCGTTTATACTACGAAATCGACCGGTGTTTGCCAAGAGATTGTCGCGGCAATGGCCGGGACAAAGGGCTGCGCCCCTGGAAACATCGGCATCCAGGGGCGCTGTCTGCAGTCTGAGCACGCGGAAGGCGGTCGCTTGGCTGTCTATGGACCAGGGTTGTACCCGAGTTCCTCGGCCTTCCGCGAGTCGAGACGGCTCTGCTCCGGGTTGACTTCTTCGGACGCAATCGCGCGATGGTAGTAGGCCTCCCCGTACTGAGGGTCAATCTCGATCGCGCGGGTGAAGTCGGAGATCGCGTCCTGAACCTGTCCCGCATCCAGCCGCCACAGACCACGCGCGACGAATGCCGGCGCAAGGTCGGGGGCGAGCTCGATGGCGGTCTCAATGTCCTCGAGTGCCCGTTTCTTCTCAGTGGCGGCGTCAGGGTTGGACGGGTGTTGGAAGGACTGCTCGGATGCGCGGTAACCCAGGGCCTCGCCCCTGACCAGATAGGCTTCGGCCAGATCGGAACGTAGCTCAATCGCCTTGCCGGCAAGCTGAATGGCTTCGTCGTACTTGTTCGCGAGCAGGGCCTCCCTTGCACGGGCGGCGTAGCCAAGGGCCAGTTGCTCGCTCTGCTCCGGGTCCTCATCGGGGACATCGGTGGATGCCGGGGCGTCCGCGGGCTCGGTTGGAAGCTGGGCCTCGGGGGACCCCGGAGGCGGCTTTACAGGCTGTGGAGTACGTGCGCAACCGCCTAGACACAGGACAAGACCCAGCACAAGCAGTAACGGACCGCACGTCGAGCCGGTCATTTCAGTGGCCTCCGCAGGGCACCGGGATCGTGGGCCATCTCAGTCTCGCGAACCACCCGGCGCGATCAAAGCTTCACGATCTTTCCCGTGGCCGCCGACTTCTCAGCCGCGAGACAGGCTTCCACCGCCGCCAGCGACTCTTCGGGCGTGATGACGCTGGGCGGCGTCCCATCCTGGATGCATCCAGCGAAGTACTGCAGTTCCGCGGGCAGGGCACCCACGAGTTTCCCGTGGATGGTGGTCCAGTAGGTGGTGTCGGGGCAGGTCCACCCATTCGGTCCCGCCACCGCGAGATTGGGGCTGACCTCCTGAATGTTGATCTGCCCCTTGGTGCCGATGATCTCCATGCGCTCGTCGATCTGAAACGCGGTTTGGTCAGGAAGGCACCAAATGTCCTCGAGCACCGCCGACGCGCCGGTATCGAACTTGTACATGGTGACGCCGAGGTCCGGGTTCGGGAAGTCCCGGAACTGGTTGGTCTGGGCGTAGGCGCTCACGATCTTCGCGCCGGTGTACCAGAGCATGAGGTCGGTGTCATGCACGCCATCGCCCACGATCGGGCCGATCTTGGGCAGAACGCCGGTGGTCACCCAGCACGGGATGTTGCGCCGGGCGTAGATGTACAGGATGTCGCCGATTGCGCCCTCTTCGATCTGCCGCTTGGCCATGGCGTAGCGTGGGTTGAAGCGGCAGATATGGCCCACCATGAAGTACCCGGCAGCCTTCTTCGCCGCATCCACCAGGCGTTTGCAGTCCTTGACCGTGGATGCCATGGGCTTCTCGCAGAAGACATGCTTCCCGGCCTTGAGGGCGGCCAACGCGGGCTCCACGTGCTGGTCCCACATGGTCACGATACTCACGGACTCCAGTTCCGGGTCCGCCAGCATCTCGTTGTAGTCGGTGAAGAGCTTCGTCACGCCGAAGCGCTTGCCGACTTCCTCGAGGCGCGACTTGGTGCGGGTGCACAGGGCGTACAGCTCTGCGTTGGGGATGGACTCGATGGCCTCACAGTGCTTCTCACCAAACCAGCCCAGACCGATGATGCCGTGCTTGACCTTACTCACGGGCTCTCCTCCTTCAGCGTGGGAGCGGAAATGCAGCGACACGCCTTGCTGTCGCGAATGCACGTTTCGCCGCCAGGTCTCACAGGCCTTCAAGGGCTCGAAACAACGCGCGCAATCGCTCGGGGGATTTGACTCCAGGCCGCTCCTCGACCCCACTGGACAGGTCGATACCGGTCGGGCACACCCGTCTTACCGCTTCGGCCGCGTTCTCCGGACACAGGCCCCCGGCGAGGATGACCGCGACCTCCAGGGCAGCGACCGCCCTTGCGGCGACATCCCAGTCGCAGGTGACCCCGGTGCCTCCGGATATCCCGCGCACCGAGGCATCTAGAACGATCGCATCGGCTCCTGCTTCGGCGGCCATGGACGCGGTGGCAATCGTCTGCTCAGCCGCGTCCGAAGCTTCCACCCCAACCGCCCGCCACAGCGCCAAATCGGGGAACTCACGCTTCAGATCAAGCATGGCGGACGCGGTCTCGGACCCGTGCAACTGAACCGCAGCCGGGGAAGCGCTCTCGATGAGCCGGCGCAGGTCGTCGCGGGGCATGTCGACAACGACGCACACGAGCGCGCCCTGAGCGGCCATGGAGAGCGCGGCGGCGCGGGCGATGGATACCGTGCGGGGCGAGCGCGGGACATCCACCACGCAGCCGACAAACCGCGCGCCAAGCGAGAGGGCCAGGCGGATGTCTTCGGTGCGGGTCATGCCGCAGATCTTGATGAAGGGATGCTGCATCGGTTCTCCGGACATATACTGTGAGACGGGCAGGCCGAACCTGGGTTGGCCTCCGGCCACGGCGCATCGGGTAAAGGCACCGTCTCCGGGTATGGCCCGGCGTCGGCTGCCAGTCCCGCAGTGCGGACGGCAGGCAGCGGGCACACGCGATTACTCCACATTTCGTTGTTGACTCCTGTTCGCCCTTTGTGCTATCGTCCGCCCATCATGCAGATGAACCACGTACAGACAGGACTTGGCTACTGGTGGTGGCGCTGGACCCCCTGACCCTGGGGCCCCGCGCCTGTGTCTGCATTCAGCGCACTCGAATCACACACAAAGGCCGTGAGCATCCCCCGGGGGAGCTCACGGTTTTTTCGCATCTGCACGCGGAAACCATGAGAACCACCGGAGGGAGCGGCGGCCAGACCGTCCCGAAAGGTGGACACAACTCATGGTCACGCCCGAGCTTCCCGAATTCCTCGAACGCGCAGAACACGGCGACCTGGTGCCGGTGTACCGGGAGATCATCGCCGACCTCGAAACCCCCGTCTCGGCCTTCTTGAAGCTCCAGCAGTCCGGCAACGGCTACGCGTTCCTGCTGGAAAGCGTGGCCGGGGGCGAGAGCGTCGCGCGCTTTTCCTACCTGGCCGTCTCCCCCTCCCAGGTGTTCATCAGCAAAGGCCGCACCGCCACCATCATCCGCGACGGCGAAACCGAAGAGCGCGCGATCCCCGAAGGACAGGACCCGCTGCACATTCTGCGCGAACTGCTGTCCGAGAGCACCTTCGTGCCGATTCCAGGCTGGTCGCGCTTCGACGGAGGCGCCGTGGGCTATATGGGTTACGACCTGGTGCGGTTCTTCGAGGATCTGCCGGATCAGAACCCCGACGACCTCGACCTGCCCGATTGCCAGTTCATGTTCACCGACACGTTAGTGATCTTCGACCACGTGATGCACCGCATCCGGGTCCTTGCGAACGCTAAGATCAAGGGTGACCCGCAGGAGGCTTACTGGGAGGCCAGGGAGCGGATTGACAGCGTGGTGGACCAGCTTATGCAGCCGCTGGAGCGCCCTGAGGTGCCGCCTGCCAGGCACCCGATCCCCGACGATCCATCGGCGCTGCCATCCACAATGACCAGGGCCGCCCACCGCGAGGCAATCGCGAGAGCCAAGGAGTACATCGTCGCAGGCGACATCATCCAGGTGGTCCTGTCCCACCGGATGAGCGCGAAGGTGGACCTGCCGCCCTTCCAGCTTTACCGGGCGTTGCGGGCGATCAACCCCTCCCCGTACATGTTCTACCTATCCTTCGGCGACTTGAAGCTCATTGGCGCGTCACCCGAGATCCTGGTGACCGAGGAGAAGGGGCAGGTGGTCACGCGGCCCATTGCCGGAACGCGCCGTCGCGGCAGCACCCCCGAAGAGGATGCGCGGCTCGAACAGGAACTCCTTGCCGACCAGAAGGAGCGGGCCGAGCATATCATGCTGGTGGACCTGCACCGCAATGACCTCGGGCGGGTCTGCGAGCCGGGCAGCGTGGTGGTGGATGACCTCATGGTTGTCGAGCGCTACAGCCATGTGATGCACATTGTGAGCAACGTCCGCGGCAGGCTCATGCCCGACCGCGACCAGTTCGACGTGCTCCGCGCGGCCTTCCCGGCGGGCACACTCTCCGGCGCGCCGAAGATACGGGCGATGGAGATCATCGAGGAACTAGAGCCCGTAAAACGCGGACCGTACGGGGGCGCGATCGGGTACTTCAGCTTCTCCGGGGCGATGGACACCTGCATCACCCTCCGGACAATCGTGATGAAGGGCAGTACCTGTTACTTCCAGGCCGGCGGGGGCATCGTGGCGGATTCAGAGCCGGACGCGGAGTACCAGGAGACGCTGATGAAGGCAGGGGCATTGCTGGATGCGCTGAGGCTGGCGCAGCGCGGAGAGTTGTGAGGCGGAGGCGGAAGGCAGACGCCTCGGGGCTTCGCCTCGGACCCTGTTCCGGTTGCCGCGGGGGAGTCGGATCCAGGGCCTGGCGGGGATCGGCAAAGACTGACAGGCGGGATAGCCTGTTCCACCGACGGCAGGTGCAGACGGAAAACGAAAGGCGGGACTGAGATGATCCTGGTCATCGATAACTACGATTCATTCACCTACAACCTGGTGCAGTACCTCGGCGAGTTGGGACAGGACTGCGAGGTCTTCCGCAATGACAAGATCACGGTGGACCAGTGCATGGCGATGGCGCCGGACAGCATCGTCATCTCGCCGGGCCCTTGCACCCCCCTGGAAGCGGGCATCTCCTGCGAACTGATCCAGACCGCCGCGGGGAAGATTCCGCTGCTGGGAGTCTGTCTGGGCCACCAGTCTATCGGGCAGGTATTCGGTGGCGATGTGGTGCGCGCAGTGCGGCCCATGCACGGGAAGACCTCGCAGATTGAGCACGACAGCCGCGGCGTCTTCGCCGGGTTGCCCAATCCCTTCGAGGCGGTGCGGTACCACTCCCTCATCGTCAAGCGCGAGACGCTGCCGGATTGCCTGGAGATCTCCGCCGAGACTTTTGGGGGCGAGATCATGGGGCTGCGGCACAAGGAGTACCTCGTGGAAGGCGTACAGTTCCACCCGGAATCGATCATGACGCAGTGCGGCAAAGATCTGCTGGCCAACTTCGTGCGGATGGCCGCCCGAGCGAATTAGCCCGCGGCCGTCGTGCAAGCCCGCGCGCCCGCCGGAGAGTGGCGCGTTCGATGGAGATCACCCGGGCTTCGCGAGCAACTGCAACCACACAAGGAGGGTTCGCGAGCCATGTTGAGCCGTTACCTTCACAAGGCGGTAGACGGGCAATCCCTCACCCGGGACGAGGCCTATGAGGCGCTGAGCGCCATCATGGAGGGCGAAGCGACCGATGTGGAGATCGCCGGATTGCTGGTTGCCCTGCGGATGAAAGGCGAAAGCGCCGACGAGGTCGCCGGGTTCGCCCAGGCAATGCGCGACCACGCCCTGCGGGTGCCTACCCGCCGCGATGACGTGGTGGACACCTGCGGCACCGGCGGTGACGCGCTGGATACTTTCAACATCTCCACCTGTGCCGCGTTCGTAGCGGCGGGAGCGGGAGTGTCCATCGCCAAGCACGGCAATCGGGCAGTTTCCAGTCGCTGCGGGAGCGCCGACGTGCTTCAGGCGCTCGGGGTGAATCTGGACATCACTCCCGAGCAGGTGGGGGCGTGCATTGATGAGATCGGCGTGGGCTTCCTATTCGCTCCGAAGCTACACCCCGCCATGCGCTACGCCGTTGGGCCGCGGAAGGAGCTGGGCATGCGAACGGTCTTCAATATCCTGGGCCCGCTCACCAATCCCGCAGGCGCGACCCGGCAGGTGCTCGGGGTGTTCTCGCTGTCAGCAGCACGTCTTGTCGCGGGGGCATTGAGCGCCATGGGTACCAGGCTTGCGCTGGTGGTACACGGGGAAGACGGGCTGGACGAGATCTCCACAGTGGGGGCGACACACCTGCTGGAAGTGCGCGGCATGCAGGTCAGCGAGAGATTGCTGACGCCGGAGGAACTCGGCCTGTCTAGGGCCAGCGCCGACGACCTCTCGGGAGGCGATCCAGAAGAGTCAGCCAGCATTCTGCGACGGGTGCTCTCGGGCGAGCAGGGCCCCGCGCGGGACATCACCCTCGTCAACGCCGCGGCGGCGATTTATGTGGCCGGGAGAGCGGCCGACCTGCATGAGGGGCTGGTGCTGGCTGCAGATTCCATCGACCAGGGCAAAGCGATGGCGAAGTTACAGGGACTGGTGACCATGACCGCCGGGATGAGCCCGGATCACTGACGCTACATGGGCAAGACGGACAGGCATGCAGACCAAACACGAGGATGTGACACGATGCGAACCACCACGAAAGGGCGATTCGGACGCTTCGGCGGCCAGTATGTGCCCGAAACACTGATGGGCGTCCTGCGGGAGCTTGAGGACGCCTACGACCAGGTCAAGGATGACGCCGAGTTCCACGCGGAGTTCGAGGCCATTCTCCGCCAATACGTGGGCCGACCGTCTCCCCTGTATCGCGCCGACCGGGTCAGCGAGAGAGTGGGCTGCAAGGTCTACCTGAAGCGCGAAGACCTCAACCACACCGGTGCACACAAGATCAACAACACCATCGGCCAGGGCCTCCTGGCAAAACGCATGGGCAAGCGCAGGATCATCGCCGAGACCGGCGCCGGGCAGCACGGCGTGGCTACGGCCACTGTCGCCGCGTTGTTCGGGATGGAGTGCGTGGTCTACATGGGCGAGGAAGACATCCGCCGGCAGGAGCTGAACTGCTTCAAGATGGAACTCCTCGGGGCAACGGTATCCCCGGTGACCTCCGGCACCCGCACACTAAAGGACGCAATCAACGAGGCCATTCGCGACTGGATGACCAATGTGGCCGACACTTTCTACCTGTTCGGCACCGTCGCCGGGCCTCACCCCTACCCCACCATGGTCCGCGACTTCCAGTCCATCGTGGGCCGCGAGGCCCGGGCGCAGTGCTTTGATCAGGAAGGCCGACTCCCGGACCACCTATTCGCTTGCGTGGGCGGAGGGTCCAATGCGATGGGGCTGTTTTACCCCTTCATCGAAGACAATACCGTCCAGATGCACGGGGTCGAGGCCGCTGGGCGGGGCATCTCAACAGGCGACCACGCAGCCCCGCTGAATGATGGGAGTTTCGGGGTGCTGCACGGAGCCGCGCAGTACATGATGCAGGACGCGGACGGCCAGGTCGCCCCGGCGCATTCCGTGGCCGCGGGACTCGACTACCCGGGCGTCGGTCCGGAGCACTGCCATCTGCGCGATATTGGCCGCGCCGTCTACCACGCGGTGACGGACACTGAAGCGCTGGACGCCTTCCAGGAGCTCACCCGCCTCGAGGGGATCATCCCGGCCCTGGAAAGCTCCCATGCCGTGGCGCAAGTGCTGAAGATGGCCGGGCAGTTCGACCCGGGCGAGATCATCATCATCAACCTGTCCGGGCGCGGGGATAAGGACTGCTACGAGGTCCGGCGCCTGCTCAACGAAGGAACGGGGGAACACTGATGACCCTTGCACAGGCATTTCAGAAGGCAGCCGACGAGAACCGCGCGGCCCTCATTGTGTACGTCGCGGCGGGAGATCCAGACCTGGAGCACACCGAAGCGATCGTTAAGACGCTGGTGGAATCAGGCGCGGATATCGTTGAACTGGGCATCCCGTATTCCGACCCCATCGCCGACGGGCCGACCATCCAGGAGGCCGGGCAGCGCGCTCTCGCTGCGGGCACCACTGTTCAGGGCGTGCTGGACTGTGCCCACCGGATCAGAGCGGCTACCGAGGCTCCGCTGGTCATCATGACCTGCTTCAACCCGGTGGTGCAGTACGGACTGGAGCGTTTCGCGAAGGCTGCCGCCGCGTCGGGTGTCCAGGGAGTGCTGCTCTCGGATCTCCCCGTGGACGAATCAAGCGAATGGAATGGGATCGCCCGGTCCGCGGGGCTGGACACCGTCTACCTCGCTGCCCCGACAACCGAACCGGAACGACGCGAGCTCATCTGCCGGGCAAGCACAGGCTTCGTCTATGTGATCTCCCGCGCGGGAACCACCGGCGTGCGGCAGGATTTGCCCGAGGGTCTGCCTGCCTTGCTGGCCGAACTCAGGGAGATCGCGACATCCCCTGTCGCCGTGGGCTTCGGCATCAGCACTCCTGACCATGTGCGCGCAGTGGCGCAGATAGCAGATGGGGCCATCGTGGGCAGCGCCGTAGCGGACATAATCGGCCAGCACGGCAAGGGCCCGGGCCTGCTTCCCGCTGTGGGCGGACTTGTGAGCGAGCTGTCGAAGGCCACATCTCGGGCTTCCGAATAGCGGTAGGCCCGTGAACCGCCCGCGCGCCAGGGTCGATCAGGTGACATGACATACACGGGCACGGTCCGACCGCAACGAAGCGTCGGCCAGGTTCGCCTCGCAACGGCGCGGCTTTAGGTTCTTCGATGCGGCTGGACCGTATCTTCAAACCAAATGCAATTCTTTACACAAACGTTAGTGCAGAATGAAGCCTTGTGTCCCCAGCGCGGCTATACTGCAGATATAGAAGCCATTTGCAACCGCAGGTGCTGATCTGCACGCGGGCGCGACGCTTCTTATGCAGAGCCGCAACGACGAGATGACGGCACCTGCGTCGGCTGGGGGGGGGGGAGGCCAACCATCATGCAATGGCGAACACGTTGGGCGCAAGGGCCGGGTGTGAGCGACGGCACCGGCGAAGACAATCTCCTCCTGGGGGCAAAGGCGGGCATGGAATCGCCTGAGGCCACCTGCACCGCTGTTCTCGTAAACGGGTGTCATTACTGGGTGGACGACGCCTACTGCGACCTCTTCGCGCGTACGCCCGAAGCGCTACTGGGGCAGAGCCTTGAGCTGCTCTTCGAACAGGCCTCGGACGATCCCACAGCAGCTGCAGAGACGATCCTGCAGAGCGCCGACACGGAAACACAGCATGTG
>JAGPGE010000150.1 GCA_018056145.1 Armatimonadota bacterium | reverse complement strand
GCCATTGCCGATGAGCGCAATGCCGCGCGGGCGCAGGACCCGGGAAATCTCGCGGAACACCTTGTCCGGGTTGTGCCAGATGGCCGGGCCCGCATGTCCGAAGACATAGTCGAAGGTGTTCTCGTCGAAGGGCAGGTGTTCAGGGTCGCAGACGATGGCCTGGACGCGGTCGCTGTAACCGCTCTGCGCGGCACGGGCATTGGCGACCTTGGCCGCATCCGCATCGTACCCGCCCACGATGAAGCTCAGCTTGGTGCGCTGAACAAGGGGAAGCGCGAGGCTCCCCGCACCCCAGCCCAGTTCCAGGCACCGCCCGGAGCGCAGGTTGTAGCGCGCTATCGTCTGTTCGGCCATGGCCTCATGCCAGGGGCCAAGCTGTGTGGTCCAGCGGCGGTACCACGCGGTGTGGTCCTGCGGCTTGCGCATTTCCAGCCACCAGCCGGCAATTGGCTCCCTGATTACCCGGAACTGGTCCGGCGGGATTCCAGCGCGCAGGGCAACCCGGTCCAGGTCATCTATAGGCTGGAAGCCTGCAGGCATGGTGGACGCGGCCCGTTCGCGGGCGAGCGGCTCACGGACCTCCGGCGGCAGAATCCGCGTGAACCCTCCGCCGACGTATGCGACGCCGCCGGGCTTGAGGATGCGGTAGCACTCACGCACCCCGGCTTCGCGATCGGGCCAGAAGGGAATGGAGCCGCGACTGAAGACGAGGTCGGCGAACTCCGTCCTGAAGGGCATGTCCTGGGCGTCGCCTTCGATGGGGATGACCCGGCCAGTGAGGCCGGCTTCGTCCACCAGGATGGACGCGAGCCGAATGGCGTCCGAGTCGATGTCCAGGGCGTACACCTTCATCTCGGTGATCTTCGCAAGCTCCATGGCGAAACTCGCCGGGCCCGAGCCCACATCCACGCAGATACCCTTCGTGATGCCGTAGTCCTGCACCACTTGCTTTGCGAATGCCGGGTACAAGGGCGCAAACTTGCCTTGCGAAACCCCGTACATCCGCACCTTTTCCATGAGGTCGGACTTGTAGTCGGCGACTGCGGCAGTCATGCAGGCGGTGAGTGCAAAGGCGAGCATCGCCACGGTGAGACGTCTTGCAGCCATGGGCAGAAACCTTCCTTTCGCCGCACATGCGGCACCTATAGTTTAACAACTGAATTGGTAAGAAGACGGAGGTTCGGCGCAAGAAAGTGGCAAGGCACGTTCCCGCTGTCCGGTCTGCACCTGCCGATCTTCCCGAACCACTTCGCCAAACTAGCCCGCGCATTGTATAACAGAGGGAGAAAGTAGAGGGAGATGCCATGTTCGAACTGATTGTGGAGCGGCATTTTTCGGCGGCCCACTGCCTGCGCGAGTATGACGGCGCCTGCGCGCGGGTCCATGGGCACAACTACCGTGTGGAGGTCGCGGTGACAGCCCAGGAGCTCTCGCCCCTGGGTTTCGTCATGGATTTCGGCGACCTAAAGGACCTGTGCGACGGCATCCTCGACGAGATGGACCACCGGATGCTCAACGAGCTTGAGCCTTTCGCTCAAGAGAACGCGACCTCGGAGAACATCGCCCGGCACATCTACACTCAGATCAAGTCCCGGCTTGAGGGCGGACCGGCGGCGATCAAGCACGTGCGGGTTTGGGAGACCCCCGAGCAGTCCGCGATCTACAGGGAAGAGTGACATGAGAGCCATCGCGCTGCTATCTGGAGGGCTGGACTCCGTGGTGGCTGCCTGGGCCGCGCGGCGTGAGTGGGAACTGGTCCTCGCGCTCACCTTCGATTACGGCCAGCGGGCGCGGGAGTGCGAGATCCAGGCGGCGAGGGCTGTCGCCAGACGCCTCAGCTGCGCACACGTCGTGCTACCGCTGCCGTGGCTGGGGGCTCTTGGCAAGAGCGCGCTGACCGATCCATCGGCGCATGTGCCGGCACTCGCCAGCGAGCAACTAGACGACCTCGGGCAGTCCACCGAGACAGCCGCCGCAGTCTGGGTGCCCAATCGTAACGGCGTGTTTCTCAACGTGGCCGCTTCGTACGCGGACGCCATGGACTGCCGAGCCATTGTCGTCGGGTTCAACGTTGAGGAGGCCGCGACATTCCCTGACAACTCGGCAGAGTTCATGGATGTGGCCGGGCGGTTCTTTGCGCTGTCCACGCAGGCGCACCCGCGGGTGGTCAGTCCAACGGTCGGACTGGACAAGGCGCGGATCGTGACATTGGCGCGGGAGATTGGCGCGCCGATTGGTCTCGTCTGGAGCTGTTACCACGGCGGGGAGGAACATTGCTGGCAGTGCGAGTCATGCAACCGCCTGCGGCGCGCTCTGCAGAGAGCCGGCGCGTGGGAAGCATGGCAGGCGGGAGAGTTGGCGTGACCCGGAGAGCCGTCAGCCTTTGCCGTCTGTAGGGCGGGGGCTCGTACCCCGCCGTCCGTCAGCCTTTGGGCCTCGGAGGAGACTTGGCGAAAGACAGCGACAGACGGTGGACGGGGAACGGCGGCGGGCGCGACGCCCGCCCCACGCGGGTAGTGGTTGTCTGTACGATGGGCAACAGCAGAGGTCGCGGCCGGCGGAATGTGAACCGTGACTTCACGCCCCGCCGGCCGTTTCTCATCACAACGCCGCTCCCCTACATTCCCTGCAGGCGAGCAGCGTCCACCACGTTCTTCAGCAGCATGGCGGTCGTGACCGTCCCGACGCCACCGGGCACCGGGGTGATCTGGGACGCGATCTCCACCGCTTCATCGAAAGCCACGTCGCCCACGGTTTTCGTCTTGCCGTCCTCGCCCTTGATGCGGTTGATGCCCACATCGATGACCACTGCGCCCGGCTTGATGTGCTCGCCGGTGATGAGTCCCGCCTTGCCCACAGCCACCACTAGCAGGTCGGCCTTGGTGGTATGGGCCTTCAGGTCCTGGGTGCCGATGTGGCAGACGGTCACGGTGCAGAAGCGGTCGAGCAGCAGCAGTGCGGTGGGCTTGCCCACGATCTCGCTGTGACCGACCACGCAGACCTCGACACCCTTGCCCGCCGCCTCAGACGGGCTGGAGAACAGGGGCACGCCGGAGGCCTGCGCCAGTGCGAAGGCCGCCTGGGCGGTGCACGGTGCAAGGGCGGTGCCGCCCTGAACCACGCGGCCGAGGTTGGCCGGGTGGACGCCGTCTACATCCTTGTTCGGATCAATCGCGGCTTGGCAGGCCCGGGCATCCACACCCTCGGCAACAGGCATGAGCAGGATGATCCCGGTCACCGCGCTGTCGGCGTTGAGCTCGGCGATTTTCGCTTCGATGGCCCCCTGGTCTGCCCCTCCGCCAAGCTCCACGAGCTCGTAGCCGATGCCTACTTCCTCGCAAGCCTTCTGCTGGGCGGCTGCATAGAACGCCGCGCCCTTGTTGTCCGTGGCAAGCACCGCGCAGAGCTTCGGCGGAGCGCTCATCGCGGCGATTGCAGCCTTCACGTCGTCCTTGATCTTGTCGGCAATGGGTGCGCCTTCGAGCAGTGTCGCGCTCATGTCTAATCGCTCCCGTATTCGCATGTTGGGCCTCGCGCAGGCGAGGGTTCGTGCGGCGGCGGGCTCAGAACAGGCCCAAGGTGTTGCCGTTCTCGTCGATGTCCACGTCAACGGCCGCCGGGCGAGAGGGCAGGCCCGGCATAGTGCGCATTTCGCCGCACAGCGGATACAGGAATCCGGCGCCGACGGACGGGCGGATGTCGCGGACTGGGACGGTGAAGCCGGTGGGGCGTCCCTTCAGGTTCGGGTCATGGCTCAGCGACAGGTGGGTCTTGGCCATGCAGATAGGCAGCTTGTCGTAGCCTTGCTCGGTGAAGACCGCGATCTTCCGCTCGGCTTCCGCGGAATACTCGACGCCGTCCGCGCCGTAGATGCGCGTGGCGATCTTCTCGATCTTGGACTTGATCGGCTCATCAAGGTCATACAGGAACTTGAACTCGCCGGGGTGTTCGCAGGCGGCCACCACTGCTTCAGCCAGCTCCGCGCCGCCTTCGCCGCCCCTCGCATGGACGTAGCTGCGCACCGCGGCCATCGCACCGGCGCCGACAGCGATGCGTTCGACTTCATCCAGCTCCACATCAGTATCGTAGCTGAAGGCGTTGATAGCCACGACCACCGGCAGGCCGAACTGTTGCATGTTTTCGATGTGCTTAACAAGATTCTCGGCGCCCTTGACGAGAGCCGGGATGTTCTCCTTCTCCAACTCCTCCTGCGGTGGCTTCCGGCCGGGCTTCATCTCGAAGGCCCCGCCGTGCATCTTCAGGGCCTTACAGGTGGCGACGATGACCACGCAGGACGGCTGCATCTTGCCGGCGCGGCACTTGATGTCCAGGAATTTCTCGGCGCCGCAGTCAGCGCCGAACCCCGCCTCAGTCACCACGTAGTCGGCGCACTTCAGCGCGATCTTGTCGGCGAGAATGGAATTGCAGCCGATGGCGATATTGGCGAAGGGGCCCGCATGCACGAAGGCCGGGCCGCCGTCCAGCGCCTGAATGAGATTGGGCTTGATGGCCTCGCGCATGAGGACCGTCATCGCGCCGGCGGCGCCGAGATCCTCGGCCGTGACCGCCTTGCCCTCGGTGTTCAGCGCCACCTGGATCCGGCCGAAGCGTTCACGCAGGTCGCGCAGACCGCCGGCCAGCGACAGGATCGCCATGACCTCGGAGGCCACGGTGATGTCGAAGCCGGTCTCACGAGGCCTGCCGTCGCCCTTGCTGCCCAGGCCGCCCACTATGTTGCGCAGGAAGTTATCGTTCATGTCCACCCCGCGCCGCCACGAGATGGTGTAGGGGTCGATGTTCAGGGGATTTCCGTGCCAGATGCTGGCGTCGATCATCGCTGCGAGGAGATTGTTCGCCGCGCCGACCGCGTGGATGTCGCCGGTGAAGTGGAGGTTCAGGTCTTCCATGGGGACGACCTGCGCATAGCCTCCCCCGGCGGCCCCGCCCTTGATGCCAAAAACCGGGCCCATGCTGGGTTCCCGGGTGGTGGTCACGGCTCGTTTCCCGATGTGGCGCAGGGCCTGTCCGAGGCCCAGGGTGGTCACCGTCTTGCCTTCGCCGAGGGGAGTGGGGGTAATCGCGGTAACCAGCACCAGCTTCCCGTCGGGTTCGTCCGCCAGCCTGTCCAGGACGGACAGGTCGACTTTGGCCTTGTAGCGGCCGTACAGGTCAAGCTCGTCTTCGGTGATTCCGATGTCCGCTGCCACGTCCAGAATCGGACGTAGCTCTGCCGCCTGCGCGATCTCCAAATCGCTCAGCATGAGAATGTGCTCCCTGTTTTCGCCCATAAGCGTGCGCGACGATGCGCCCGTACATGCCAAGCACCCAGCACCACGACGCCCGAGGTCATGGTCACCTCGGTCGCGGATGCCGGGCCTGTTCATGCTGCCGGGGGCACCAATTGCGCCCGTAAGGGCGTTGCCCGGATCGAACGGGCTCAAACGACTTGGCGATTATAGTCAGGGCGCAGACGGGGTTCAAGGCGTAGATCAGCAATTCCCGGCCACAGGAGGCCGAATCGTCACGCCGGGCAACCGCAGGATAGGGTTTCCGGGGCCTGGCGCCAGGGGGTGCAGGGGCAGAGCCCCTGCGCTGTTGGTGTTGACGCGATCCCTAATCCGGGGGGCGCCAGTTGCGCCGGGTGGATTGGGTCTTGCGTGTGCGCCGGGGCCGCGCTTCCTCGCTCGCGGCGGAGCGGGTGGGCGTGCGCCGGGCCGATCCGGCGCTAGCGCGCGCGCTCCGAGTGGTCCGGCGCGGAGGGCGTTGTGGCTCGTTCTCAGTCTGCGTGGCGCGTCGCGTCGGTGTGCTTCGCTCGGGTTCGCGCTCCTCCATCCGCCGGCGGGTTGTGGTTCTGCGAGGGGGTCTCGGCGGCGCCACCGTCACCCCCTGGCCCCGCGTCGACTCGGGCAGTGTCGTTCGGAGAATGCGGTACGTGCGGACCACGAGAATCGTGAGTAGGATGACGATCATGCCCAGGAAGGCTTCGGTCAAGGTCATGTCGCCGTAGACGCCGATCAGTTCTGCCGCCACGAACCGGAGAAGTTCAACAAGGGGGAAGATCAGCAGAAGCCCGACGATGAGCCCAATCCCGATGTCTGCCATGATGCCGTCCTCGGTGAGTGGCGTAGCGTTTGCTGCAGCAGGAGCGCGGTCACCTGCATAACTGGTTCGACGCGCGCCTTGCCCGGTCCTGCCGGACATGCCTAACTGAGTTTCAGTTCCAGACTGATGTCCACCGCCGGCGCCGAGTGGGTCAGCTTGCCCACGGAGATCAGATCCACCCCAGTCCGCGCGATGCGCGCCACCGTCTCCAGGCTGACGCCGCCCGAGGCCTCGGTCAGCGCTCTCCCGCCGATAAGTTCCACCGCCCGGCGCATGGTCTCGCAGTCCATGTTGTCGAGCATGATGATGTCTGCGCACGCGTCCAGGGCTTCCTGCACCTGTTCGAGGCTCGTGGTTTCGACCTCGACCTTCACCGTGTGCGGGATTCGGGCGCGGGTCTGCTCGACCGCGGGCCTGATCCCCCCGGCGGCCTCGATATGATTGTCCTTGAGGATGACCCCGTCATACAATGCGAAACGGTGGTTGGAGCCTCCGCCGGCGCGTACCGCCGCCTTCTCAAGTATGCGCAAGCCCGGCGTGGTCTTCCGGGTATCCACAATCGATGCTCCCGTGCCCGCAACCGCATCCACGAACTTCCGGGTCAGGGTCGCCGTCCCGCACAGGCGCTGCAGGAAATTGAGCGACACGCGCTCGGCGGTGAGTATCTGCGCTGCGGGGCCAGTGACTACTGCGATGATCTCCCCGGATGCGAAAGCCTCACCGTCGCTCTTCAACGCCTCCAGCACGCATCCCGGCGCGGCCTGGCGGAAGCACTCGCGCACCACATTCATGCCCGCGAGCACCCCCTCCTGTTTGGCCAGGAACTCCCCCCGCGCCATTCGATCGGGCGGAATGCAGGCATTGGTGGTGAGGTCGCCCGGGCCGATGTCTTCCAGCAGGGCAGCGCGCACGATCTGCTCCATCTGCAGGCAGGAGGCGCTCATTTCTGCTCCATGACGCGATTGCCCGGGCCGAGGATCGCGATCTTCGGCTGAACCGAACGCGCCTCCACGTCCTCATACATGCCGTATCCGAGCACGTGGATCACGTCGCCCACCGCGGCGGTTCTGGCCGCCGGACCGTTCAGGCAGATGACGCCGCTCCCCGGGTCGCCCTGGATCACGTAGGTCTCAATGCGCGCGCCGTTGTTCAGGTTGACGACCTGCACCAACTCGCCTTCGAGCAAGTCGGCCGCCAGCATCAGCTCGGCGTCGATGGTGATGCTGCCCTCGTAGTACAGCTCGGTTTGGGTCACGGTTGCGCCGTGGAGTTTGGACTTGAGCATTGTGCGGAACATGGGTTCACGCCTCGATCTTCACGTTGTCGATGAGCCTCGCCTTGCCCAGAAACGCCGCGGCGGCAATGACCATCGGAGGACCGGGCCAGGTTGCGGGCTCGAGAGTTTCCGGGTGGACCGCGGAGACATATTGCACTCTGAACAGCGGTACTTCAGCCAGGCTCGCGCGCACGAGATCCTCCGCCGCGGGCCCTGATGCGCCAGCCTTCACCGCCTCAGCCGCGGACTTCAGCGCGGCTTGCAATGCGGGTGCGGCGGCGCGTTCCTCCGGGGTGAGATACGCATTGCGCGAACTCATCGCCAGACCGTCAGGTTCCCGCACCGTTGGCACCGGGACGATGGTCAGCGGGAAATTGAGGTCGTGCACCATGCGCCGGACGACCTGCAACTGCTGGTAGTCTTTCTCACCGAAATACGCGCGGTCGGGCTGGAAGATGCTGAACAGCTTGGCGCAGACAGTGGTGACGCCGTCGAAATGGCCGGTGCGGAACTGGCCGCACAGGCCTTCCGTGATCCGCGACACGTGCACTTTCGTCAGCGACTCGCCGGGCGGTGGGTACATCTCTTCGACGGGTGGCGCGAAGAGCAGGTCCACACCGGCAGCCTGGGCGATGCGGGCGTCGCCTTCGAGATCGCGCTTGTACGCGGCAAAATCCTCACCGGGCCCGAATTGAGTCGGGTTGACGAACAGGCTGACCGCCACCACATCCTCGTCAGTACGGGCGCGGCGCATGAGAGACACGTGGCCCTCATGAAAAGCGCCCATCGTTGGCACCAGGCCCACGGACTTTCCGTCTCGCCGGGCGGCCTTCAGGTACGCCCGGGTCTCGGCGATTGTCGTCGTGATACGCATGAGTTCGCTCGCGGCCCGTTCCGGGCCATTCCTTCCACTGTGACGCGCGCGCCGGCCGACACCGCTCAGCGCGGGAGTTCCACTCTCTTGCCCGTGCGGACCGCTTCCTTCAGCGCGAAGCTGCAGGCCACCGACTTCGCGCCTTCCTCGCCGGACACCAGCGGCGTGGCTCCGGTGAGGGCGCAGTCGATGAAGTGGCGGATCTCCGCGACGAAGTCACGGTGCCCGTCCGAGTAATCGGCCTCAAACGTGTTGATCTCCGCCTGGCCGCGGTACGAGTAAACGATCTGATCAGGCCGGTCGAAACCTCCCCGGCTGCGGGCCACGGCTTTCTCGCAGGCCACGAAGAACTCCTCGTCGGCCATGTTCCACTCCGAAGCCGTGCCAAGCTCCACCGCGCCGATGCAGCCGTTCTCGAACTCCAGCAGCCCCAGGGCGATGTCGATTTGCGGTGCGTACTCGGGCGTGATGAGATTGCCGCCGATGCCCTGGATCGCCACGATGTCGCCGATGAGATAGCGCAGGGTGTCGAAAGTGTGCACGGAGTTCTCCACCAGCGGGCCGCCGCCATCATCCTCCTGCCAGAACCAGTCCTTCGGCACCTGCCCGGGGTGGTAGCGGTAGTTGAGACTCACCGGCTTGCCGAAATCCCCGCCGATATGCTGCTTGAGGAAGTCGATCGCGGGTGCGAACCGCTTCTTCTGCGCGATCATCAGCGTGACGCCCGCCTTCTTGCAGGCGTCGATGAGCCCCTGGCATTCAGCGGGGCTCGGAGCCATGGGCTTCTCGCACAGAACATGAACGCCGGCCCCGGCCAGAGCAGCGCCGATGGGCAGGTGGGTCTTGGGCGGCGTGCAGACGCAGACCGCCTCAGGTTTCGCAACCTGGAGGAGGTCTTCGGTGCTGCTGAAGCCTTGGGTTCCGGTCTCCGAGGCCACCCTCGACGCCCTGAGGGGGTCCACATCGCACACACCCACGAGTTCGGTGTCCTGCATCTTTGAGAGGACGTGGGCATGGACCTCGCCGATGCCGAGTCCGATGACGGCGAACCGCATGGAACGCACCTCCGGGTGACTGCCGGCGATCATGCGCCGGCGCTGCTCAGTTCAGTGGCAGGCGGCCGCGTGCCGCCGGGTCGGGGCGAAGTCAGGAGTCTTGGTAGCGATATCTGCGCTTTGCTGTCACGGAATCCCACGACGCCGCCAAGCTGCTCGCAGGCATCGCGCAGGCCCACATAGCATAGATCGCCCAGGCGGTGTGGGTTGAGCCGCGCCTGGCTGTCTCCCCGAGACAGCAGAACCGCTCCGTCGGGCGACACTTCCACGCGCCCGCCGACGAAATTGGCCAGCGCGTGGACTTCCACTAAGAACGAGCCGTCGTACATGAAGGGCACGTCCAGCGCCAGGCTCTTGCCGTCGATGACCGCCGTCGCAACCGAATGCACCGGCGTGCTCAGGAGCGAACCATCGGCGAACTGCACGCTCGCGAAGGCGTAAGTGATCTGGGTCGGAAGCGGGATGTCCGCCGACCACCAGGCGGCGTAACGGTCCGGCGAGCATTTCACGGTTCGCCATTCGCGGTTGGTCCAGCCCACGTCGCCCACCGGGCCGTAGCAGACTTCCGCCCGCCGGACAGCCACCTGCCCACCGGCCTGAACCGACACCCGAGCGCCCCTCGCTGTGGCCTCGATCTTCAGTCCCGCCAGCCGCGTCGGCGCCTTGGCATGGTCGCCCTTCAGTTTCACGGCCAGCCAGCGGAAACACGCCGACCGGGCCG
>JAGPGE010000149.1 GCA_018056145.1 Armatimonadota bacterium | reverse complement strand
GTCGCGGCGTGTGCCCGTGGATGTGGTCCCACTGAAGACCAGGTCCACCCGCGACGCTCTCGTGCGCGGGGTGCGGACGCCTTCGGATGCCAGGCAGGGCGAACCCTTCGACGTGAGCGTCGATCTGGACAGCCGCTCGCCTGTGTCGGGTCGCGTCACGGTGCTTGTGGACGGTAAGCCCGTTTCCCGCAGCAAGGCGCCCCTCGCGGCTGGCCGCAGTGGGTTGCGAATCCCCCTGACGCTGGATGAACCAGGCTTCCATCGGGTGGATGTCCTACTGGAGAGCCCGGAGGACGGCCTGCAGGAGAACAACTCCGGCACCAGTTTCGTGCGCGTGGCCGGGCGGCCGCGGGTACTCCTCGCCGGGTCGGTGGATGAGGACCTGGAGTACCTCGCCCGGGCGCTTGAGGTTCAGGGCATTGACGTGCGCACCGGGAACGCCTCCGCTCTGCCCACGAGCCCCGCGGAGATCGAGAGCTATGACGCGGTGGTCCTGGCCAACATCCCGGCGTATAAATTGGAGTCGCGGCAGATGATGCTCCTGCGCAATTCCGTGCGGGACCTGGGCGCCGGGCTCTGCATGATCGGCGGCGACTACTCCTTCGGGCCCGGCGGCTACTTTCAGACGCCCATCGAGGAAGCGCTTCCGGTGACCATGGACATCTCGCGCCGCCGGGTCTTCCCGGCTTCGGCGGTTGTGATCGTCGTGGACACATCCGGCAGCATGGGGATGATCGAGGGCGGGGTCGAGAAGATCCAGCTTGCGGCCGAAGCCGCCGTGGCTGTTGCGGACCTGCTCCAGCCGTACGATTCGATCGGCGTCATCGCGGTGGACACCAACCCTACGCAAGTCTGCCCTCTGCGGAAGATCGAGTCGGGAAGCGGGGTGAAGAGCGACATCCGCTCTCTTCGCGCGGGTGGCGGCGGAATCTACGTGCGCACCGGGCTGGAGGCCGCGTACGGTGTGCTGAAGGATTACCCGGCGGCGATTCGCCACGTCATCCTGCTGGCCGATGGCAATGACTCCGAGCAGCAAGAGGGCGCGATGGACGTCGTCAAAGCGCTCCGGGCAAAGCGCATCACGACCACCGCCGTTTCCATTGGAGAGGGGGTGGATGTCCCCTTCCTCAAGGGCGTCGCGGCTTCAGGCAAGGGGCAGTTCTACGTGGCCCGCTCAGCCCACGACCTGAAACGCATCTTCACCCGCGAGACGCTGACCGTGGCGAAATCGGCAATCGTTGAGGAACCGTTCCGGGCCCGCCCGGGGGATGCAAGCCCGGTCACCTCAGGCCTGGGGTGGGGGAGCGCCCCGCCCCTGCTGGGGTATGTGATGACAAGCTCGCGGGACCTGGCTTCGGTGCCCCTAGTTACACACAAGGACGACCCGCTTCTCGCCCATTGGCAGTACGGGCTGGGCCGCAGCGTGGCGTTCACCTCGGACGCCTCAAACCGTTGGAGCGCGGCGTGGCTGGACTGGCCCCAGTTCCCGCGCTTCTGGAGCCAGGCGATTCGCTGGTGCCTCCGGCGCGAACCGGACTCATCCCTGCGGCCTTCGGTGGAAATCGCGGGAAACTCCGCGCGGCTTGTGGTGGACGCGCTGGACGCTTCCGAACGGGCGATCAACGGCCTGGAACTGCGGGCGGCGGTGAGCAGGCCTGATGGGTCCGAAGCGGAGACGCTGCTGGAACAGACCGGCCCGGGACGGTACGAGGCCGCCGTGCTCACGCCAGCCACCGGGGCCTACGTTGCGGGAGTTTCGGCTCAGGGACCGGGAGGGTTCTCGGCGCGCACCACGGTGGGTTTTGCGGTGGCGTATCCCCCCGACTTCGCGGACACGGAGCCGGACGAAGCGCTCCTGCGACGCCTCGCGCGGGAAACCGGCGGGCGCGTGCTGGAAGGCCCTGAGGGCGTGTTCGAGTTGCCCGCGCGCCTGCCCACGACGCATCACGACATCTGGGCGGCGCTGCTGTGGGCGGCCGCGCTGCTCCTGCCCCTTGACGTTGCAGTGCGCCGGCTGATCATCACCCGCGAGGACTTGGCGCCCTTCGTGGCCCTGGTGCGGGCGGTTGGTAAAGCCACTCACCGGGGCAGAGAGCGACAGCATACCGCCACCATGGACCGGCTTCTCACGCGCAAGTCACGGGGCGAGGAGGCGCCGAAGCCGGGGACCATCCCTGGCCCGGTCCGGCCTGAGACGCTGATTCCACCCACTCCGCCGCAATCTGTCCTGCCCGAAGAGCCCCCATCAGCCGCTCCGCCGGAACCGCGGCCATCCGGCGAGCCGACACGCACCACCTCGCGCCTGCTTGAGCGCAAGAGGCGCCTGCGCGGAGGCGAAAAGCCGCCGGAAGACTGAGAGTCACGCTGCGCGGGTCGGATCTCCGTCCGCGTCACAGGCCCAGCTTGCTCTCATCGTAGATGCTGTACTGCCCGTCGTGCCAGTTCGAGTGGTTGTCGTGACCGCAGGCGGCCACGCTACGGGACACCGGGTAACAAGCTTCAAGGTTCGAGTCTGCCAGGAAGCTCAGGGCGCGGTAGGGATTGCCAAAAAAGGATAGGGTCCAGCGCCAGTCGCTGGTCTGGGCGAGCAGCTCGGTCTCGTGGATCTCGATGCCGTCCACTCCCGCATCGGCCAGCCCCATAGCCCGGCGAAGACACGTTGCCATTGCCGAGACGGGGGGCCGGTGGCCCCGATGCCGCCGATGATCGTGACCCCGTGCTTCCGTCCCAGTTCCACGTCAGGGCGCACGTCGTGGCTCCACCGACCGCCCCAGGTCTCCAGCGGGTCCCACTGGATCTGGTCTGCCAGACCCTCGGCCACCCACTGCTCCACATCGAGCCCCTGCGCGAGATTGTAGAGGAATCCGCTGGATGGAATCCGTACCGCGACAGGGAGGCGCCGGCCCTGCTCCTGCTCAGTCGGTTTCAGACCTTGGCGCAGGTCCCGCAACACTTGGGTGAAGTGATCGGCGCGCCACTTGATCCAGCGCAGGTAGTCATCATGGTTCGGCGCGTCGATGGCCTGCGGGTCGATGCCGGTCTCCGCCTTGAAAGCCGCCACCATCTCGGGTTCGTAGAGTAGCATCGGCGCCTGCCGGCAGCAGCCTACGAGCAGGCCGTCGGGGGACTTGCGGGCGACTTCCAGGAAGACGTGCGCACGCTCCTTGCGCACTTCCGGGAAGAAGTGGGAGACCACCGAGACCTTCGGGCCCTTGCCGTGCTTCTGCCACCGTCGCCATTTCGGATGAGCGCGCCGGTGTTGTCCGGGACGGCGCCATTGAGCGAGACGGATGCGAAGGGTTGCACAGTGGGCATGGCGCACCACCCTGTGAACGAGGGTACCGTGACCATCGCGCAGGCGAGTTGACCCGCGCGCATCGCGTGACCGAGACCGACAGGGAGATCACGTCTGTCCGCTCCTTCCCGAACATCCGAGGGACCATGATGGGCCCGTGTAATCAGTTTGGCCAGTGAGTGCCCGGGAACCTCATCAGCAGCGGAGGTCTTCGCGATTCGCGCACGGAACATCGCCGTGGCTCAGACCAGTCTCCCGCGAGGTGACGCCCGCCCCATGAACGATCGCGAACGGTTCCTCAACTGCATGCTGGGCAAGCCGGTAGACAGGCCGCCGTACTGGCTCTTCTGGTCGCCCTGGGGACGCGCCTGGGCTCGGTGGGAGCAGGAGGGCAAGCCTGCGTCAATCACCGATTTCCGCTCCTTCATGCAGCCGGACCACCCGCCGGCAGCAATCCCGGTGAACTTCGGCCCCAGCCCGGCTTTCGAGCGCCAGGTGATCTCGGAGGACGACGACTACATCGTCACCACCGACAGTTGGGGCATCATCCGGCGGGACTACAAGCATGGCGAGTCCATGTCGGAGTTCATCAAGTTTCCCGTGTCTGGCTGGGATGACTGGCGCAAGTTCAAGGCGGAGCGCCTCGACCCCAATGACCCCACGCGCGTCGCGGGGCCATGGCTGGAGCATGCCCGCAAGTGGCAGGAGATGGGCATCCCGATCCAGCTTGGCCACTACCCGCATGTCACTATCTTCGGCGGAGTGCGCTGGCTTCTCGGTGACGAGGAGTGCCTGGTGGCCTTCTACGACGCCCCGGACCTGGTCCATGACATCATGACCCACCTCACCGATGTGTTCATCGCCGTCGCGCGGCAGGTGGTCCCCCATGCCAGGGTGGATGTGGTGCACATTTGGGAGGACATGTGCGGAAAACAGGGCCCGCTCATTTCGCCCGCGCACTGGCGCGAGTTCATGGGCCCGTGCTACCGCCGGGTCAGCGAGTTCATGGCTGAGAACAGCATCCCGCTGCTGTCGGTGGACACCGACGGCAAGCCGGACGACATCGTGCCGCCGATGATGGAGGCCGGGGTGAACTACCTGTACCCCATGGAAGTCGCGGCGGGGTGCGATGTGAACGACTACCGCAGACGCTTTCCGGATCTGGCGCTGATGGGGGGTATCGACAAACGCGCACTGGCGGTGGACCCGGCGACCATCGATGCGGAACTGGACAGGATCTGGCCCGCGGTGGAAAAGGGCCGGTACATCCCCGACCTGGACCATCTCGTGCCGGATGATGTGTCGTGGAGCAACTACGAGTACTACTGCCGGGCGCTGAAGGAGCGGGTCATGGCGATGGCGGGAGGCGGCCCTGTGCCATAGGCGCCAAGTGCCCGCGCAGAGCGGTGGCGGGCCCCGGCGCATGGCGTAACGACAGCGGCAGACCGACGCAACCCCCGCGGGCGATGAGTGTCCATTATACCGAAGCCAACCCACCGGGCACCGCCCAGATCGCCGTGCCCTGATTGCCCGAGGAGGATGTCTCTCGTGACCGCTCGCTCACTGCTGATCGCCGCTGGAGTGCTGGCCGTCTTCGTCTTGGGTGCGCTCTGGGGACAGTATGGGTGGATGCCCCCCGCGCAGGCCCAGAATGACACGCCGCCTCCGCCGCCGACCCTTGCCGAACTCGCTGGAGTGCCGAAGGCGACAAACAATCCGGCTGTGGCCGTCACGCCCCAGGCTTACGTGACGGACAACGAGGAAGACCCCTTCAACCCCGACCGGATCCGCCGCACGCGGACCAAAGTTCAGACCGTGGTCGTCCTGTACGCGGACGGGACCGTGAAGACCGAGAGGGTTCCGGGGGGATAGTCACGGCAGGAAGTTGTACATGGGGCGCTTCATGAGGATTCCCAGCACGCCCCAGGCGCCACCTGCCAGGAATTCGCCGAGAATCATGCCCAGGAAGAACCGGGATGCTGGCCGGAAGGCGCTCATCCCGCCATACCTGAGCACGATGGACTTGATGAGCCAGGCGGCCAGGATCGATGGCGCGAACAGGGCCATGGACCACCCGCCTGCAACCGCGAAGCCTGCCGGGTGGAAAGGCCACCAGGCGAACTGGGACCGCATCACGGCCAGGAACCAGGTGAAGGCGCCGCCTACCAGAAGCGCGATGACCACGTACCAGTTCGTGTCGCCGGGGCTCGTGAGCCACCCCTGTAGCCGTCCGAAGGCCTCCTGACCTTTCCACGACCGCCCGCCGTAGCGGAAATTGGCATCGAGCATGATCGCCCAGCCCAAGGCGATTCCCAGCGCACCGGCCAGCGTGAGCGCCCATGCCAGCCCGCGCTGGCTGGTTTTCGTCTCATCCGCGAGTTTCATGGCCTCGATCTGGTGGGGCATCGGGTGGCTGCGGTGCGCCCGGTTGAAGGACCAGAAGAACGAGAACATGATGAGATTCTGCACCCCAAGCGGGCGCGGGCCCAGCACATCTGTCAACACCGCTTCGGGGCCGATCTTGTGCAGGTCGTGCACCGGCGAGCCAAGTTCAGCCCGGATTCGCGCGATGGCGATGGAAAGGCCGAAGTAGATGAGCATGAAGGCCCCCGCCGCCCAGAGGGTCATCCCCGCCCGCAGGCAGAAGATCATCAGCAGCGCGAAGCCCCCGATGGCTCCCCACAGCGCCCACGCGTAGGGCATCGGTTCATTGCGGTCGTCGAAGCTGTGGCGGCCGAAGACTCCGCGCACCGCCTCGAGCAGATGCTTGCGGGTGGACCAGACGGAAAACGCCGCCAGCACCAGGTACCCCGCGTGGATCTGCTCGTCGATCCACGGCGCTTTTGGCAGATTGCCCCACCCCAGTGCCGCCGACCCCACCCGCATGAACTTGAACAGGATGTAGAAGAACCACTGGCTGAAGGACAGGTCCAGGGGGATGAAGAACGACAGGCCGATGCCGAAGGGGAAGACCCGCATTGGGGTCCAGCCGATGGCTCGCCACGGCATGGTGCGGATCTGGGTGCCCAGATCCCATGCGGCACTGGATTCGCCGAGAATGTGGGGCACCTTCGGGTACAGGAAGTGCAGCCCGTTCAGAGTGTCGATGGCGAACGCGACGCCGAAGCCAATCCAGAACAGGCCGCTGGTCCACAATGGCGACCGCGCCCGAGTCATCTCCAGCGGGAGCTGCACGATGGGGAAGCTCAGTTTCGCCTCGTCGGTCCACTGCTTGCGGAAGAGAGTGTTCAGGCAGAGCATCACGAACAGCAGCGTGAAACTGAAACCCGCCCAGACCAGGGCCACGGGCACCCACGGCCGCCAGTACGGGGTGGCAAAGAGCGGCAGGCGGCTGTCGAAGTAGGCATCTAGAGCGCGTTCGTCGGTCACCGTCACCCACGCGGGCATCTGCTCCAGGAACAGTTCTTCCCACTTGTTCTCCGGCGTGGCCCCCCAGATCGGGTGCGCCACCACCTCCATCATGGTCTGGATCTGGTCCAGACCCGCGGTTGCCGATGCCACGCTGAGCATCCCGTAGATGACCAGCAGTTCGCCCTGGCTCAGCGCCCAGCGAGGGTTCGCCCGGCGGATCAGGTGATTGGCGAGGGTGACGAGAAGCAGGGAGATGACAACGTTGAAGATCAGGCTGACAGTGGTGGGACGGCTCTGGCCCCAGAAGAGGCCGTGGATGACGAAAAGCACGTTGGGCGGGATGAGCAGCGCACCCAGCACAATGGCCCGCGCGGTGACAGGGCGCGGTGCGGCGGGTTCCCGAGACTGATTGGCGGTCGGCTCGTGCATTGGCGCCCCGGCAGGAATTGGTCTGCCCGCTAAGGCAGGAAATTGAACATCGCCCGGTGGGTGATGATCCCGTACGTCCCCCAGAAGGCGCCCACCACGAACTCGCCCAGGATCAGCCCCATGAAAAAGAACGAGGCCGGGCGGTAGGAGGACATGCCCCCGTACCGCAGGATCACGTATTTCACCAGCCAGCTTACCAGAATCGACGGTGCGAACAGCGCCATGGACCACGTTCCAGATACCGCGAAGCCCGCGGGATGGAAGGGGAACCAGGCGTAGTGGCTGCGGAGCACCTGCAGGCCGAGGGTCGCCAGGCCGCCGACCACCATCGCCGCCACGGCGTACCAGTTGGTGCCCGCAGGAGCTTCGAGCCATCCCTGCAAGCGGCTCCATGCACCTACGCCGGGGTAAGAAGGCTGCCCACCGTAGCGGAAGTAGGCGTCCAGCATAACATACCAGCCGAAAACCAGCCCGAGACCGGCGGCCAGCATGAGTGCGGCAGACACTCCAGGCTGACTGATCTTCGCCTCGGAAGCCATCTTCATGGTCTCGATCTGGGTGGGCATGGGGTGGCTGCGGTGGGCCCGGGTGAAAGCGAAGAAGAAACTGTACATTACCAGGTTCTTCTTGCCCCAGACCTCGACGCCAGCGGACTCGATGAGCGCCACTTCGGGCCCCATGAAATGCAGGTCATGGACCGGCGAGCCCAGTTCGGCCCGGATGCGCGCGATCCCCACGGAAATAAGAAGATATGCCGCCAGCCAGAGGGAAACGCCCCAGAAGCTCATCCCGGCGTACATGCAGAAGATGATGATGCCGACGACGCCGGCGATCGCGCCCCACAGTGCCCAGCGGTAGGGGAGAGGTTCGCCCTGATCGTCGATGCGCACCCCACCCAGGGCGCTGCGCAGGGCTGCCACGAGATGCTTGCGCGTGGCCCAGACGGAAGCGAGGGCAAGAATCACGTACCCGGCGAAGTTCTGCTCATCCACCCAGGGCGCCCGGGGCAACTGCTGGATGCCCACGCCGGCGGTGAAGATGCGCACGAACTTCCAGAAAACATAGAAGAACCACATGCTAAAGGACAGGTCCAGGGGGATGAAGAACCCCAGGCCAATGGCAAAGGGGAACACGCCCAGGGGCGTCCAGCCAATGGCTCGCCAGGGCATGGTGCGGAGTTGCACACCGAGATCGTACTTGCCCGAATACTCCCCGAGAATGCTGGGAATCGTGGGGTACAGGACGTGCAGGCCGTTGACGACGTCAATCGCGAAGGCTACGCCGAAGCCAATCCAGAAGAGGTTGTTGCGGAATAGGGTGCAGCGTGGCGAGACGACCTCCAGCGGCAACTGGACGATGGGGAAGGAGAGCTTTGACTCTTCGGTCCACTGGCGCCTGAAGAGGGCGTTCATGCAGAGAAATACCCATGTCATGAGCAGCATAAAGCCGGACCAGGAGAGGGCGGGCACTACCCAGGGCCGCCAGTGGGGCGATGCGAAGAAGGGTTCGCGACCGTCGAAATAGGCGTAGAGAGCCTGAGGGTCCTTGACGGTTAGCCACTCGGGGATCTCGTTGACGAACAGCTGCTCCCAGTCGTTCTCGGGAGTGGCATGCCACACGGGGTGGGCCACCACGGGCACCATATTATGCAGTTGGTCGTGGCCATACAGGGCGGTCACCACCGCAAGCATCCCGTATATGACCACGAGTTCGCCGCGCCCGAGTTCCAGGCGGGGTACGAACCTGCGCAGTAGCATGTTCAGAAGCGCGAGCAGGAAGAGGGTGACCACGACGTTGAAGTAAAGGGAGACCGTTGCGGGGTGGCTCTGCCCCCAGGTGAACCCGTGCAGGCTGAAGTAGGCCTGGGGGACGATAAGCAGCAGGCCGAGGATCACGGCCCGCCAGGTGGCGCCTGGTTGGAGCGGGAGCGCAGCCCCTTGCTTCATGCGATCGCCCGTGGTTCCCTGTGGTGTGGCGGATCAAATTGGGCAGCGGCGGGTCATTGCGGCAGACCCGTCTTTGCCTTTGTCTTGAGCGGCGTCTCGGGTGCGACGTCCAGTCCGGGGTCCGCCAGGATGTCGCCGGACACCGCGGAGTCAGGCGTCCCAGCGGCCGCTTCCTCGGCCAGACGCTCCCCGTTGGTCCAGGCGTAGAATGCGGCGCCTAAGCCGAGGATCGCTGCGAAGATTGCGGCCACGGCGCCAGGCCGGAAGGCGCGAACTCCCGGTGCAATGTGGGGTGCCCATCTATCCTCGGCGGCACTGTCCAGTTCGTCCGTCGGCTTACCCTCCCGAAAACTCACTCATCCGCCTGCAGAGCCCTGTGGAGGGCTTTCACGTCGAAACGGTCGCCGGGGCACTGTGTCTGCCCAAGATCCCTGTGTAAGTGGATCGCGTCGGGACCGAAGTCATAGCGTTTCATCAGTTTCCTCAGCAGGCCCGCCAGCGCCTGCATCTGCTCCTTCGTGGGCGCCGCAGGCTGCATCGTCCCGCCGGGGTTGTCCTGGGAACTGAAGTTGCCTACCAGGCAGATTCCCAGCATGTCGTTGTGTCCCCTGCAGTGGGCTCCCCGCATCCACTCAGGCCTGCCGGGTTGGACCGTTCCCCCGGGCAGGATCACGTAGTGGTAACCAATGTGGTACTTCGGGCCCAGCGTCTCCTCGCCCCAGCCCCGGCTTTCATGCCAGCGGTCGATGTCCTGCGCGCTGATGGTCTTGGCGCCTCTGGCCCCTGGCGACGCGGAATGATGGATGACCACCCCGGGCGGACGCGGCCAGTACAGCCTGCGGGGCCAGCTCGGGCCGTAACGCGCCGCGAGGCTCCCGGCCAGGACCGCGACCACCGACATAGACAGGAGCAGGACAGCAGCCGCGCGCCCTGTACGGCCCGCGGGGAGCCTGGCCCATGACCTGCGAAGACCGCCGTTTCGGGGCGCCATGAGTGCTCACCATATCACAAAACGCGGGCTATTGGAATGCAACGGTCCGTTAC
>JAGPGE010000148.1 GCA_018056145.1 Armatimonadota bacterium | reverse complement strand
GCCGACCGTCACCATATGCGCCCAAAAGTTGGCATCCAGGCCCTGCAGGAGCCCGAAAGCCTCCGGGTGGTGGAAGCCGTCAGCCATGGGCGGCGACCAGCAGGACAGCTCGGCCGGCGGTGTCTTCTTCTCGCGACAGACGTTGATCCCCCACTGCGATCCGGCGTCGCTTTCCATGCGCAGGCCGACGTACGGGATGCTCAACTCCACCTGCCAGGAATCCGGGTTCTTCTGCGCCGCGGCGGTCGCTCCTGTTTCGAAATCAGCATCGATGCTGGCGCCGGCATTGGTTACCCAGGAGTCGTAGATCGCGCCTAGCGGGTTGACGATGAGGTGCACGTAGCTCTGGCGCGCGCGACCCGTGTCGATGAGCAGTTCCACGCAGTCGTCCGACCACAGCGTGTCATCATGTCCACTGAACCGGGCCACCAGGGCGTCCACATTCGGGTCCATGCACACCATGGCGAAATACACCGCGCGGTCGTCGTAGGCCACGCGAAAGAGCGTCGCAGCCTGCGCAGGTGTGCCATCCCTGGGGGCACGGAAGTCGCTGATCAGCGGGGCTCCCTGCCAGCAGGCATCATCCAGCGCCCCGTCGATTGCGGGGGCTGTCTTTGCGCGAACGGCCGTGGCGACCGGTGGGTCGGCGAAAGCGCTGATGGCCGCGAACAGCAGCAACGCAGTGACGAACTGGGGTTGAGGCCGTCTCACAATGAACCACGTCCTTCCATTCAGGCAGGCCGCATGGGAATTCGTGAGCGATCTGCGTTCATTTCGCCACGATGTCCTGCGCGGCCTTGCTGTCGAGGAGCCAGAGTGCATCCCGCACCAGCGCCGCCGGAGGAGCCTCGCGGCAGCCCTTTGCCGCGTCTGCCAGGCGTCCGATCTCCGCCACCTTCTCGGCTTTGTCCGCGCCCGCCACCAGAAACACGGCCCGGCGCGCGGAGTTGATTGTGGGGAGGGTCAGCGTCAGCCGCCAGGCGTCCAGCCGCGGCACGAAGTTGGCGGCAACCAACCGCACGGTCTCGCGGAGCGCCTCGGTGCCGGGGAAAAGCGAGGCCGTATGCCCGTCCGCGCCCATGCCCAGCAGCACCAGGTCCAGAACCGGAGGGTCTCCCAGTGCATTGCGAAGGGTATCCTCGTACTGCTCGGCGGCGAGATGGGGCTCGATCTCGCCCGACATTCTGTGTACTCCGGCCGGGGGAACGGCAAGCCGCGAGAGCAGCAGCGCATGGGCCATCCGGTAGTTGCTGTCCGGGTGATCGGGCGGCACGCAGCGCTCGTCGGCCCAAAAGACGTGGGTGGCCTGCCAGGGCACGCGTTCGCACCATTCGGGCTGAGACAACAGGCCGAACAGGCTCGCGGGGGTGGCCCCTCCGGACAGCGCAATGCTGAACCGGCCGCGTTCCTGCACTGCCTGTCGTGCAGCATCTGCGACAAGCAAAGCCGCGCATCGGGAGAGGTTGTAGATGTCGTCGAAAACCTCGTACCGCATATCGGACACTCGCGACAGCAGGGCACTCGCTCAATCCATCGGGCACTCCCGCGATGTCAGGAGCGGGACCTGCCAGGTATCGCCGGTTTCGTCTGTCAGCCGGTCTGCCTCCGCCGGACCCCAGGTGCCTGCGCGGTACTGCACCGGTGGCGAGGCCCCTTCCTGCCAGGCCTCGAGGATCGGGGTCATCAGGCTCCAGGATTCCTCGATCCCATCCGCGCGCGCGAAGAGCGTGCTGTCGCCGAGCAGGGAGTCGAGAATCAGCCGCTCGTAAGCTTCAGGCGGCTCGTTCTTGAAGGCGGTTGAGTACAGGAAGTCCATGGGGACCCGCTGGATGCTCAGGCCCGGCCCGGGCTCCTTCGTGGAGAAGCACAGGTGGATCCCTTCGTTCGGCTGGATGCGCAGGACAAGGGTATTCGGCTCGATCTGGGTTCTCTGCCCTGCGAAGACAATGTGCGGCGCCTGTTTGAAACGGATCGCGATCTGGGTGATGCGCTTCTTGAGACGCTTGCCCGCACGGATGAAAAAGGGCACCGAGCCCCACCGCCAGTTGTCCACGGACAGGCGTATCGCCGCAAAGGTTTCGGTCTGGGATCCTTCGGAGACCCCCGGCTCCTCCAGGTATCCGGGTACTTCGCGCTCGTCCGCCTCGCCGGCCACATACTGGGCGCGCACCGTCCAGCGCTCTACGTCCTCGCGGGAGTAAGGTCTGACGGCGCGAAGCAGCTTGCTCTTCTCGTCGCGCACGGCGTCTGGGTCCATGCTGACGGGAGGTTCCATTGCCACCAGTGACAGGAGTTCGAGCAGGTGGTTCTGCACAACGTCGCGCAGCATCCCGCTTCGGTCGAAGTACTGGCCGCGGCCTTCGAGCCCCACTGTCTCCGCCATGGTGATCTGCACATTGGCCACATACTTCTGGTTCCAGAGGGGCTCGAAGATGCTGTTGGCGAATCGCAGGACGAGGAGATTCTGCACCGTCTCCTTGCCCAGGTAGTGGTCCATACGGTAGATCTGGTTCTCGTCGAACAGCTTGCGCAGGCGGCGATTGAGGTGCTGGGCGGACTCCAGGTCATGTCCGAATGGCTTCTCGACCACGATGCGCGGCCAGCCCTTGCGGCCTTCGATGGGGCGAGACAATCCACTGCCTTCCAGATTGTCGATGGTATCCTCGAAATAGTGGGGTGGTATCGCCAGGTAGAAGAGAGAGTTGAGCGGCCGGTGAGCCCGTTCGCCAATCTCAGCAAGGATCTCCTTGACCGATTCGTACGTCGCCGGGTCGTTGAGATTGCCACGGACGTAATGGATGCCAGCGGCCAGCCGTTCCCAAAGGTCCTCACGGAACCGTTTGCGGGCCTTGGTTTCGGCGGCCTCGCGGAACTCAGCCAGGAGTTGGTGACGGTCCTCAGCGCGCCTGCCGATGCTGATGATCGGCAGTCCACAGGGCAGCAGACCGTCGGCGGTAAGCGAGTAGATAGCCGGAATCAGCTTCCGTCGAGTCAGGTCGCCAGTGGCCCCGAACAGCACCAGCGCCGTCACCTCCGCGCAACGCGGGCACGAAGCTCCGGGCGTCCAGGGACCGTCCTCCGCAACGTCGGGAATCTCGATGGCAGGCGAATCGCTGTCAGATATCATGCCTGGCAGTCACCGTCCCTGTAGTTAGCCTGTGTCTTTCGGGGGCTTTCAGTCGTCAGCCTTCTGGACCGCATGGCCGCCGAACTCCCGGCGCAGCACCGCCAGCATGCGGTTGCCGAAGGAGTTGTCATCCCGCGACGCAAACCGGGCGAAGAGTGAAGCGGCGAGTATGTTGGCCGGCACGCCCAGATCCACTGCCTCATGCACGGTCCAGCGGCCCTCGCCGGAATCGTCCACGTACCCGCGCACCGTCTCCAGGGCCGGGTCCTTCGCGAGGGCGGACGCGCCCAGTTCCAGCAGCCAGCTGCGGATCACGCTGCCCTGGTTCCACAGTTCGGCGATGGCGGGCAGGTTCAGGTCATACCGGGATTTGTCCATCAGCTCGAAGCCCTCTGCATATGCCTGCATGATCCCGTACTCGATCCCATTGTGGACCATCTTCACGAAGTGCCCCGCGCCGCTGGGACCGCAGTGCAGGTAGCCATTTTCGGGGGCGAGTGCCTTGAAGATCGGCTCCATGTACTCGAAAGCGGCGTCTTCGCCTCCAATCATCATACAGTAGCCGATCTGCAGGCCCCAGATTCCCCCGCTGGTGCCTGCGTCGATGAAGCGCAGGCCAAGCTCTCCGGCGGCCTTTGCCCGGTTGATCGTGTCTGTGTAGCGGCAGTTGCCGCCGTCGATCACGATGTCTCCTGCCTGGAGCAGCGGATAGACCTGCGAAAGCATGTCGTCCACGGCATCAGCCGGAACCATGATCCAGACTGCCCGCGGTGGTTCGAGTGCAGCCGCAAGCTCCTCCAGCGTCTCCGCCCATTCCGCACCCGTGGCCAGCAGGTCGTCCTTCTTGGACTTGCTGCGGTTCCAGGCGACCACATCGTGCCCGCCTCGCTGGATGCGCTCAACCATGTTCATTCCCATCCGACCAAGGCCGCAGAAGCCGATTCTCATCAGTAGTCCCTCCGGTAGGCGCTTATGCCGCCGCCATGTTCGCAATTCCGATCCCAATGATACCACAGGCTGCAGACAGCGTGGAAAAAAGCATGGAAAAGCGTGCGTCCGTGGAATAGAATTGCTTGCCGCAAGTCACGCAACACAAGACTCGGAGGACATGACATGTCTGTCAGGATGGGCTTCATCGGGACCGGCGGCATCGCACAGGGCCATATGGACCGCATCTCGGCCATCGAAGGCGTTGAGATGGTTGCGTTCTGTGACGTGCAGATGGATCGGGCGCAGGCTGCGGCGGACAAGTTCGGGGGCGCCGCCTACGACAGCTTTGAGAGGATGCTCAACACCGAGGACCTTACGGCGGTTTTCGTGGGCACCCCGCCCTTCGCTCACGGAGACATCGAGTTGGCCTGCTGCGAGAAGGGCCTGCACATGCTCATCGAAAAGCCCATCGCGGTGGACTGCGACATGGCTCGCCCGATCCTCAAGGCCGTCGAGGATAGCGGCATCATCACCGCGGTAGCCTACAAGTACCGCTGGGACGACCATGTCATCAAGGCTCGCGACATGCTCAAAGGCCGGAAGATTGGCCTGGTCTTTGGCAACTTCTGGGGCGGACTGCCCGGGGTTCCATGGTGGCGCGTTCAGGCCCAGTCCGGCGGGCAAGGTGGAGCAGACCACCCACATCGTAGATATGGCACGGTACCTCGCGGGTGAGGTGGTGAAGGTGCAGGCCTTCGATACTCACCAGGTCATGCATGAGAAGGTGGAGAACTGCGATGTCGCCGATGCTGCCACCGCCAACCTCGTGTTCGAGAACGGCGCAGTCGGGAACATCAGCAACACCTGCATGCTCGAGGGCTGGGGACAGAGCTCGTGCCGCGTGATGGCCGAGGCGTTCACGCTGAACATTCTGTGGGGAACGCTCACCTGGAACTCCCCTGAGGACAGCGGCGAGTACCAGGTGCAGGAGGATGGCTACACCGGCGAGGACGTGGCCTTCATCAACGCGGTGAAAACCGGCGACCGCAGCGCGATCTACTCCGACTACGCGGACGCCTACAAGACGCTCGCAGTCACTGACGCCGTGAACAAGTCCGCGGCGGCCGGCGGCGCTGTCATAGACGTTGCGGATGTGATGTAGTCCGCTGTCCGCCGCGGGCAAAGCGAACGGGCCGGGAGCAGTGTAGCCCCGGCCCGTGGTTAGACTCGCGGAAGAGATGGACTACCAGCCCGGCGGGTAGCTTGTGCGGTTCATCCAGGGCAGATAGGTGACCACCATGGCCTGCGGCGCATGGGCGCGGGAGCTCTTCTCCCACTTGGCATGGCCATCGGCGAAAGCGATGTTTATCCCGTCATTGTGGATGGTGGACACGCCGGTGTCGCAACCGGTCTTGTCGTTCGCAGGGCGCCAGTAGTTGGTGCCTACGGTGTCTCCCCACATGTAGAGCTCGGCCGGTTTCTGAATCTTCGCCAGTTCGAGAGCGCCATCCCGGGCAAAGCCGCATCCCAGCGCGTAGCCAGCGCGAGGCAGTTCAGCGAGCGCGGCGGCGGAGCAGTTCCCGCAGAATCCAGGGGGAGTCTTGTTGCTGGGGCAGAGGAAGACCTGCTGGTTCTTGACGTAGGGAAGAATCGCGTGCTGCGCGAGACCACCAGTCCGGAGTGCTGCGTTGCAGTTGGCCCCGCAACGAACAGCACAGAACGTCTCGTCGTAGTCCTGGGCATACGCGAGGGTAGCGAGGCCGATCTGCTTCAGGTTGCTGAGACAGGACGCTTGCCTGGCCTTCTCACGAGCCCTCGCAAAAACGGGGAAGAGAATGGCAGCGAGGATCGCGATGATAGCAATGACGACCAGCAGCTCAATCAGGGTGAAACCTTTTCTCAACGTCGTCACCTCCGAGTAGCGCGGATTGTTACAGCATAAAGATGTTACCACCTTGCGAAGATAGAATCAAACTGGTTCTTATTCCCTCGAAATTCTCTGGAGAGGTACTGTGAAGATGGCCCTGCCGGATGACGTACGATGCGCGTTCTTGCCCGTACTCACCTGGACCCCGCCCCTTGCGGCCGCGTCGGACTGTGCGGTTCGCCTGGCCGCGCTTGTTGAGGCGCACGGTGGCACAATGTCCCTGATGGCGTCCGCGCAGACCGCGACTGCGAGCGCTGAGCTCCTGCGCCGTCTGTTTGAGCAGGGGCACGAGATCGACCTGTCCCTCGATTCGCGCCTGCCCCTGGGCGAGATGAGCCCGCTCGAACTCGAAGCAGAGCTTGATCGCGCCACCACCGCCTTCGGGGACGCCGGGCTCCCTGCCTTCATAGGGCTGCGACCGGCAACGATGCAGCGCATCGGCATCCAGAAACACGAGGATATTCAGGCAGTGCTGCAGGCGCGCGGGTTGCGGTTCGTCAGCACCGACTACTCCACAAAGCTGCCCGACAACCCGGCAAGCCCCGGGTTTGCGGACAAGAACGCGGCAATGCTCATCAAGCACTCGCAGCCGCGAAGATACCCGTCCGGTCTGATCGAAGTGCCCGCTGCCGGGTATTCCGCAAGGGACTTCCTGGAAGTCCAGCAGCGTTCCGTAGAGGCCTGGGGCGAGCACCTGAAGGCTTGCGTGGATTTCGCGTACGACCTTGGCGGGCTCATGTTCGCGCCCTGCCTCGACCTGGGCGTGCTTGCGGAGAGAGATCCTGAGTGCCTGGGCATCCGGGCGGCACTGGAGCATGCGCGGGCCAAGCGACTGGGCAAGGTCCTCATCTGCGGTCTGCGGCGGATCGTCAGCGCGGACGGCGCGTAGCCTGCCCTATGGGGCGGAGTCGATTTTGCGGGTAATCACCCGTCATCTGAACGCCGGCCTGAGCGTGCCCGCGCCTTCCGGTCCTGACCATCGGCTTACAGCCCGCGAAGCTACGGCAACGGCCTGCGGGATTGCGGCGCGTGGTCGACGAAGGGAGCGTTCCCGGATGGTTTGCCCCACCCGCTTCTCCCGGTCAGATCTCTGTCCTTTCGTTGCCTTGCGAACGCGCGCGCGCATTGCTACAATCCACCTGTTCACCGTCTCCATGGCGGGGGACGCTCTTCCGCGTCCCTCGTTCGATCTTGCGGAGTGATCTTATGGCCCTGACTCCTGTCATCGGCGTCGAAGTCCACGTCGAGCTTCTCACCGACTCCAAGATGTTCTGCGGCTGCCGCAATGAGTTCGGAGGCGAAGCCAACAGCCGCTGCTGCCCGGTCTGCATCGGCCTGCCGGGTTCCCTTCCGGTTGCCAACCGCGACGCCGTGGGGCTTACGATCCTCGCGGGCCTCGCGCTCAACTGCAAGGTTCTGGATCTTGCCCGCTTCTACCGGAAAAACTACTTCTACCCCGACTTGTGCAAGAACTACCAGATCAGTCAGTACGACGAGCCGCTGACCTACGACGGCGAAATCCACCTCAACGTGGACGGAGAGCCGGTCTCCATCGGCATCGCCCGCGCCCATCTGGAAGAGGACACGGGCAAGAACCTGCACTTGCCTGACGGCAGGACCCTCGTGGACTACAACCGCTGCGGCGTGCCCCTCATGGAAGTTGTCACCAAGCCCGACTTCCGCTCCGCAGAGCAGGTCCGCGAGTACCTGCTTCAGTTGCGCCGGCTTCTGCGTTACCTCGGCGTGTCCACGGCGAACATGGAAGAGGGCGCCATGCGCGCCGAAGCCAACGTCAACTTCATCGACTTCGAGACCGGGCAGAAGACCCCGGTCATCGAGGTCAAGAACATCGGCTCCATCACCAACTGCTACAACGCGATCCGCTATGAGATCGAGCGACAGCGAAAGGAGATCGCCGACGGCACTCTCCCGGCGCACCGCGAAACCCGGCGGTGGGACGAGACCCGCAACATCACCTCCCCCATGCGCCAGAAGGAATCCGCGGACGACTACATGTACTTCCCGGAGCCCGACCTGGTTCCCATGGCGCCGGAAGTCGAATGGGTCGAGGAGATCCGCGCGTCGATGCCCGAGCTGCCCTGGGACCGGGAGCGCCGGTTCGTCGAGGACCTCGGTCTGCCGCAGTACGACGCTGGGGTACTCTGTGAGACCCGGGCCATCGCCGACTACTTCGAAGCAGTGGCCGGGAGTTGCTCCGACGCAAAACTCGCGAGCAACTGGGTCATGGGCAACGTCATGGCGACCCTGAACGAGCGGGGTATCGGCATCGAGGACTTCCCTGTTCCAGCAGAGCAGATCGCCGCCCTGATCGGCGCCGTCTGCGATGGTACGATCTCCAACAACATCGCCAAGGATGTTTACGCGAAGATGCTGGAGACCGGGGATGCACCGGCCACCATCATCGAGCGCGAGGGCCTGCGCCAGATCAGCGACACGGGCGAGCTTGAGGCCCTCATCCAGGCGGCGATCGAAGCGAATCCGCGGGCGGTGGAGGACTTCCGGGCCGGCAAGGGTAAGGCCCTGGGCGCAATCGTCGGGTTCGTCATGCGCGAGACCAAAGGCCAGGCCAATCCGCAACTCGTGAACGACCTGCTGATCAAGGCGCTGGGAGGGTAGAGGAGACGGGCAGGAAACTGAACCTTGGTGACTAGACACGACAGGAGATTCCGATTGATGCCCACCCCTCTTGATGTCGCCGCTCTGCCCCTCGCGCTCAAAGCCGACGTCGTGGTCTGCGGATCGGGCCCCGGTGGCTTCGCTGCCGCGGTTGCTGCCGCCGAATCCGGCGCGGATACCCTCCTGATCGAGCACTATGGGTTCCTCGGCGGGATGATGACCGCCGGACTCGTGAACCCCTTTATGAACTACCACGCGGGGGGCGTGCGCATCAACGCCGGTCTGTTCCAGCGGTTCACCGACACCATGACCGAGCGCGGGGCCTACGGCCTACACCCTCACGGGAAGACCGCCTTTGACCCGGAAGTGGCGAAGCTGGTCCTGGATGAGATGGTCCTCGCGGCGGGCGTGCGCCTGCGCCTGCACAGCACGGTCTGCGGTGCATTGGTGCAGGACGGCGTCGTCAAGCGCGTGGCGATCTGCGGGAAGTCGGGCCTCGAGGCGGTTGAGGGCCATATCTTCGTGGACGCCACGGGCGATGCCGACCTGTCCTGGTATGCTGGCGCGACTATCGAGAAGGGCCGTCCAGAAGATGGTTTCGCCCAGCCGATGACCACCAAGTTCCGCATGGCCGGGGTGGACGAATCCCGGATGCCCGACCGTGCCGCCATTAACGAACTCTTCGTGGCCGCCAAGGACGCGGGGGAGCTCGAGAACCCCCGAGAGAACTGCCTGTGGTTCTTTACCACGCGCTCCGGCGAGATACACTTCAACACCACGCGCGTTGTGAAGCACGACTCCACCAATGCCGCGGAGTTGACTGCCGCCGAGATCGAGGGCAGGCGGCAGGTGGGGCAGATGGTGTCCTGGCTGCGTGCGAAGGTCCCGGGCTTTGAGAACGCCTGGCTGTCCACCGTGGCCACCCAGATCGGAATCCGCGAGTCGCGCCGAGTCATGGGCGATTACGTGCTTACGGAGGAAGATGTCCTGCAGGCGCGGAAGTTCGAGGATGGCATTGCCCGGGGATCGTACCCGGTGGATATCCACAATCCCGCCGGGACCGGCACGGTCATCAAGCACCTACCGCCGGGCGAAGCGTATGACATCCCCTACCGCTGCCTTTGCCCCTTGGGCTTCAGCAACATGCTCGTTGCGGGCAGGCCGATTTCCTCGGACCACGCGGCCCACTCATCACACCGCGTCATGCCCATCGCCTTCTGCAACGGCGAGGCAGCCGGTGTGGCCGCAGGTCTCGCAGTGCGCGACGGAGCGGACATCCGGGGCATCAGTGTCGATGAACTGCGCCAGACCCTCGCGAACCGGGGCGCGAGCGTCCATGGGCTCACCTGAGCCATGACGCTACTCGGATCAGGGAGGTGCGCGATGGAAAGGGTCGCATTGCTGCTGGTCGTGTGCTTCGTGCTTGCTCTCTGTGGCTGCCCTCCGCAAGTGCCGCGGACGGAGGGCGGAACAG
>JAGPGE010000147.1 GCA_018056145.1 Armatimonadota bacterium | reverse complement strand
TATCCCAGAGAGAAGCGCACCACGGATGAGCAGGATGCCTACTGCATCGCGCGGTGGCTGAAGGAGACGTGCGAACGTCGCTTCCTAGAGAGGTATCTTGATCCCCCGCTGACCGACGAAGAACGAGGGATCGCGGGCCTTGAGGGATGGATACTGGGGATTGCGTGACCCGTCGGCGGGTGAACTTGCGTGCCAGCGAGCGCTTATGCCGAGTAGGATTGAGTGGGGCGTCGCCCCTATTTCCAGTATCCCGGAAAGGACCCTCGCCATGGATCGCCGTGACTTCCTGAAGACGGCAGGGATCGGTGCCGCTGGCATCGGAGCCGCAGCGTTGGGACTGCCTGGCATGGGCTGGTCGCAAGCAGGCCGCAAGCCCAACATTATCGTCATCCTGGCCGACGACCTGGGCTACGGCGAACTCAGCGTCCAGGGCTGCCAGGATATTCCCACTCCGAACATCGACTCCATCGCGGCAGCCGGGGTGCGGTTCACGGACGGGTATGTGTCGTGCCCGGTCTGCGCGCCGACCCGGGCCGGGCTGCTGACGGGGCGCTACCAGCAGCGATTCGGGCTGGAGCTCAACCCCGGTCCACAGCAGCAGGCGGACCCGGACTACGGACTGCCAACTGACCAGCCCACCATCGCGGAGCGCCTCAAGGGTCTGGGCTATGCCACCGGAATGGTAGGCAAGTGGCATCTGGGCTACAATCCGGGGGGCCAGCCGTCACAGCGCGGGTTCGATGAGTTCTTCGGGTTCCTTGGCGGCGCGAATGGGTACCTCGCCGACAAGAGGCCAGCGGATTCGATCCTGCGCGGGACCGAAGTGGTTCCGGAACCTGAATACCTCACGGACGCCTTCGGGCGCGAGGCGGTAGCGTTCATCGAAGCGCACCCCAACGACCCGTTCTTCCTCTACCTGCCTTTCAACGCAGTGCATAGCCCCCTCCAGGCGCCAGACAAGTACTTGGAGCGCTTCGCGCACACTGAGGACGAGAAGCGGCGGACCTTCGCCGCGATGATGGCCGCGATGGACGACAACGTCGGGCGCGTGCTTGACACGGTGCGGCGCTTGAACCTGGAGGAGGACACCCTCATCTTCTTCCTGGGCGACAACGGTGGGCCTACTCCGCAGACGACTTCGGGCAACGGGCCGCTGCGGGGCACAAAGGGGCAAACATACGAGGGCGGGATCCGCGTCCCGTTCCTGGCCCAGTGGAATGGACACATCCCCGCAGGCCAGGTGTTCAGCCAGCCCACGATCGCGCTGGACATCCACCCGACAGCGGTTGCTGCCGCCGGGGGAACCGTGGCGGCTCACTGGAACCTTGATGGAGTCAATCTGATGCCGGCCCTGACCGGCGCCAGTACCGCGCAGCCCCACGAGAGCCTCTTTTGGCGCTTCTCCCAGCAGCGAGCGATCCGGCATGGCGACTGGAAACTGGTACGAGGCCCCCAGAGCCAGGCGTGGGAACTGTACAACCTCGCGGATGACATCGGGGAGACCACGGACCTCGCCGCGGCGCAGCCCGACAAGGCGAAGAAACTCCTGGCGGCATTTGAGGCCTGGGACGCCGAGAACATAGAACCCCGGTGGAAGGGACGCACACCAGCGGCAGGCGGGGGTGGACGGCGCCAGAACACGGCGGCGCGGCGGTTCCGGCAACTGGACAAGAACGGGGACGGGAAGGTGACCGGGGATGAAGTGGGAAGACCCAGACTGTTTGGGCAGATGGATGCGGACGGCGACGGCACTGTGACGCGCGCCGAAATGCGGGAGTTCTTGGCGAAGCGTCAGGCCGAACAGGCGGGTCAGGCTGAGTAGCCGGCCAGAGCCAGAGCACAATATTCAGCCGGAGGTTGGACATGCCCGATTCCCAGGACATCGACCAGATCAAGGCCGACGCCGTGCGGTATGTGATCCCGCATTTCGCGGACTATGATTCCGTCACCCGCGACCCCAAAGTGTTTGTGCGCGGCGAAGGCTGCTACCTGTTCGACATCGAGGGCAACCGGTACCTGGACACTTTCGCCTCGCTGCTCACAACCATCTGCGGGCACCGGAATCCGGACGTGGATGAAGCGATCCGGCGGCAACTGGACGAACTCGAGTTTTTCCCGAACTACGTGGACACGTTCACGGTCCCCCTGGTGAGCCTGGCGAAGCGGCTGGCGGAGGTGCTGCCCGGCGACCTGGAAATCAGCTTCTTCGTCAACAGCGGCTCGGAAGCCAATGAGACCGCGATGAAGATGGCGCGGCAGTACCAGTGGGAGATCGGGGAGAGGAACCGGCACAAGATCCTTTTCCGGCGCTGGTCATATCATGCCACCACGCTTGGCGCCGGCGCGGCAACCGGTCTGCCCTGGTTCCGCGAATACTTCGAACCCCTCCTGAGCGAGGCATGCCGGCCCACGTACTCGGCCCGGTGCTACGCCTGCGAACTGGGACTTGCGCCGGCGAGCTGCGGTCTCGCCTGCCTGCGGATGATGGAGGACCAGATCAAATGGGAAGGCCCCGACAGCATCGCAGCGCTAATCATGGACCCGCTGCCGGGCTCGAACACCGGGTTCCCGGTGCCGCCTGACGGGTATCTGCAGGGCGTCCGCGACCTGTGCGACAAGTACGGCATCCTGCTGATCTTCGACGAAGTTCAGTCTGGTTTCGGCAAGACGGGGAGGATGTTCGTCTGCGAGCACTGGGGCGTCACGCCGGATATCATGACCCTCGGGAAGGGGTTCAGCGGCGGATATGTGCCGCTGGGCGCGACCGTGACGAATGAGAAGATCTACTCGGTCTTCCGCCGACGAGGGCACGAGTTCCGCAGCGGCAGCACTTACGGCGGGCATACACTCGCGTGCGCAGCTACTCTCGCGAACCTGGAGTACATCCTGCGCGAAGGTCTGGTCGAGAAGGCAAGAGCGCTTGGCGAGTACCTGTCAGAGCGCCTCGCCGGTCTGCGGGAAGGGCATGCGTGTGTGGGGAGGATCAGCGGAATCGGGCTGCTGAAAGCGCTGTTTCTGGAAGGCAATGCACATGACGGCCGGGGCCTGGGCGCCTTCGTGCGGGATTATTGCTGGGAGCACGGGATGATCATGCGCGCGAACGGCAACATTCTCGTGTTTGCGCCAGCGCTGATCATCACCCGGGAGCAGATCGACGAGATGGTCGCGTTGATCGACGAGGCGCTGACGGCCGCTGAAGGGACCATCCGGTCCCATTCGCGATCAGACTGCTCAGGGTGACGGGCAGGAACGGCAAAGGCGTACGGGCAGCTGGCGCGAGCCGGCTTGTGCCCGTACAACCGGGAGGGTGAACGATGTTTAGACTGTTGCGCGAGCAGGACGTGGAGGTACTCGCGAAGGGAACGCTGCAGGTCCTGGAGCGCGTCGGGCTGCATGTGGAGAACGGCGAGATCCTCACCGCACTGCAGACAGCGGGAGCGATCGTGGACTTCGACGCACAGCGCGCGCGCTTCCCGCAGTCGATGACGCAGGCTTTCATTGATCAGATCCGCGCTGAGGACAAAGCGGAATGGACGCGCTGGATGGCGTCGACGGGGGAGAACCTGAAGACCGGAATGTCCGGCTGGACGCCGTACGAGAAGGAGCCTGGGTTGAGGGCTCCTTTCCTTCCTCACCTTTTCCACCAGCTCGCGACCTTCTACCATGACGACGAGATCGGCCAGTCGCGCAAGGGAAACCGGCGGGATTACATCCGGCTCATCCAGTTCGGAGACATGCTGCACCCCGACCAGGGCAGCGGACACTCTCTGATCCTCACCGAAATGCCACCGCAGATCGAGCCGCTGGAGACGGCGCTCTGCCAGCTTGAGTACTCTCACAATCCCAGGGGCGTCTATGTCCAGGACGTCCGGCAGGTCGAGTACATCCAGGAGATCGAGACGATCTTCGGGATAGATGATCCTTACTGGCACTGGATGGCCAATATCTGCCCGAACTCGCCCCTAAAACTCGATCGGGGCGTGGCGCAGCGCGTGGTGCAGATGGTGAAGTCGGGGCTGTACCCGGCGAAACTCGCGTGCATGCCTGCCGCCGGCGTGAACATGCCCATCACCACTGGCGGCGGCGCGGTGATCATGGCGGCGGAGTTCATTGCCGTCTGGATGGCCGCGCGCGCCCTGGTGTCTGACGTGCCGCTTGCCGGGCTGGTCGTCTGCGGCACCATGGATATGCGGGGCGGAGATGTGTCCTTCAGCGCCTTCGATGCTCTCCGGCGCAGGCTGGCCGCGGCCGAGTTCATGCGGATCTGGACAGGCGTCGAGGTGAGCCCCTCAATCGGCGAGTGGTCGAGCGCCTGCAGGACCGGGATGTTCACGGCGCTTGAGAAGGCGTATGTGGCGATGACTGTGGCGGCGTTCACCGGCTACCACCCGGAGATCGGCATGGGGCATCTCGATTCGGGGCTCGCAATCAGCCCGGTTCAGGTGCTGATCGACCGCGAGATCACCAACGCAGTCGGGCAGTTTGAGCCCGGCGGCATTGATGAGGAGAGCTTGGGCCTCGAGACCATCGAGGCAATCGGGTTCGGCTTCGACCGCAACTACCTGGGCGAAGAGCACACCTGCCGATACCTGCGGTCCGAGTCATGGCTGCCGGAGTTCTACGGCCGGAGTGGGTGGACTCCGGAGGAGGACGAGGCGATCCGGAACCGGGCCCTGCGCAAGGTTCACGAACTGGTGGCCGCGCATGAGAAGCCCGCCGGCCGCGAAGAGCAGCTAGCTGCGGCCCGCGCGGTCGTCGACCGGGCGCGGCGTGACCTCTGCGAGTAGGGGACTGGACCGCGGGAGATCAGTTCCGGTGGCCGTCCCGCGGTCCATGTAGTCTGCCGGGAAGCTTCGCGCTTCCCGCGGTCATCTGCCCTGCGGGACGCCCATGGGCTGTCCAGCCCCACCGCCCTGGGCGGCGCCTCCCTGCATGCCCTGCATCATCTCAGGCGGCGGCTGCTGGGCAGGCATCTTTTTCGGCGCCAGCGACTTGAAGCCGATGAAACCCACGATCAGAACCGCGATGACGATGACCACGATCATGACGGGCTTACTGACTTCCACAGCCAAATTCCTCCCATCTTGTTGCGACGGATACGCGGACTCTCGCCGCGCTGAACGACCACTGAGCCCGAATTCGCGACCCAGACGCCTGGGGGCGGTGGGCTGCCTGCCGGGTTACCTGCCTGGCGGCACACCCATGGGCTGCGTGGGCGCGCCTCCCTGGGCACCGCCGGCGGGCATGTTCTGCATCATCTGCTGCGGCGCCATGTTCTGGTCGGTTGCGGTGGACTTCTTGGGCGCGAGCGACTTGAAGCCGATGAACCCCACGATCAGAACTGCGACGACGATGACGGCAATCATGACCGGCTTGCTGACTTCCATTGCGAGGACCCTCCCGTCCCTGCCTGAGAGATACGCGGTCGGCGGCCGCGCGCAGCTTACGAACGCTAACGCGATTCGACGCCTGCCTGCTGTCCTCCTTCCTGGCCTCGGCTGATCATTTTCGGGTCGCTGGCGGCCGCTGCTGCGATGATCTACCGTGCAGAGGTGCCGTGCCGTGGATGGCGAATATCCCCGGCGTCGGGCGCTGTGCAGCGTGGTGCGTTGCGCCGGGGTGTCAGGATCTCGACGTACGCTCCGGCAGCCTGGTCTGGAGTGTGAACCATGGGGAAGCTGATGGCCGTCCTTGGAGTGATTCTGCTGGGAGTGAGTACATCGATGAGTGACTCTGTGAAAGCGCCGGACTGGGTGCTGGTGAACGAGAAGGCGGACTGGCAGGCAAGGGACTCGCAGGGTGAGTTCGTGTTCGACGATCAGCTCTGGATACTCGGGGGGTGGTTCACACCGCAGACCCCCAATCCCCGGGATGTCTGGAGATCCCCTGACGGCATCACCTGGACACGGACAGTGGAAGTGGCGCCGTGGGAGCACAGTGACCTGTCGGTGGCCCTGGTCTACAAGGGGAAGATGTGGTTCATGGGCGGCCGCAAGCTGCCCGGAGCCGAGAACAGCAACAAGGTCTGGTCATCCACCGACGGCGCCCACTGGACGCTGGAGTCCGCGAGCGCGGGATGGTGCCCACGGGTCTCGCCATCCTTCGTGGTCTTCAAAGACCGCATGTGGGTCATGGGCGGCACCGAGAACTTCTACGAGGACAACGATCAGACGCTCAAGAACGATGTCTGGTCCAGCACCGACGGGAAAAACTGGAAGCTGGAGATCGAGCACGCGGCCTGGTCGAAGCGCACCCATGCCCAGGCGGTGGTGTTCGATGGGAAGATCTGGATCATGGGCGGGGGCCGCTGGAGCCCCGAGACTGTGCCCGAGAACGATGTCTGGTGCTCGGAAGACGGCGTCAACTGGACCCGGGTGACGGAACACGCGCCTTGGGCGCCGCGAATGTGGTTCTCGCTGGTGGTCTATCGCGGGCACATGTGGGTGCTCGGTGGCTGGTCCCGGACCAATGGCAACTTCGGTGATGTCTGGTGCTCGAAGGACGGGAAGAACTGGACTGAAGTGAAATCCGACGTGATATGGGACAATCGCCACGAGCTCTCCGCAGTTGTCTTCAAGGACAAGATCTGGGTCTACGGCGGCTACGCGGATGTTTTGAACAGCGAGGTTTGGACGCTGGAGCTTCCCGAAGACTGGTCACCAGGCAACTGACACCGCACTGCGCGCAAGACCTGCCCTGACCCGGGGAATGCCGCTGATCAGGAGGCCGACGGAGATGCCGGGTGCGGAACCGCCCGAGCTTCACAGGCTCATGGACGAGCTTGACGAGGCCATCGTCAGCGAGCGGAACAAGGCTCGGCTGAACAGACCGCCCGGACCGGCGGTTGTGGTAGAGATCGAGAACCCCATCGCGTGGGTCCATCTGTTCCGTTACGATCCCCGCCGCTACTTCCACGATCCCGTGTTCAACCTCTGCCAGCAACTGCGGCAGAAGCTCTGGCGTTTCCGCAATCTCGACGATGACGTGCCCATCGACAACTTCGTGCCTGCCTGGCTGGGGCACTATCCCGAGTACACGTTTTTCGGGATGCACATCGATGTGCGTGCACACGGCGGTCCGGAGATCCAGACCGACCACCCCCTGACCAAGTCGCCGGACCTCGCGATACTGCCGTCGGTTGATTTCCGCAAATCCGGCTGGATGCCCCGGATGCTCCGCTGGTACGAGGACCTTCGGGAGTTGTCGCTGAACAGGCTGAACATCGGGTTCTTCGGGTGGTTTCGCGGCTGTCTCGATCTCGCGGTGCAGCTGCGCGGATACGAGAACTTCCTGCTGGACACCTTCGAGCGCCCGGAGTTTATCCATGGGTTGCTGTCGCTGTTGGTCGCAGAGCGCTGCCGGTGGCATCAGGCGGCGGCCGACTACCTGGGCGAGAAGATCGGTCCCAGCTTCGTCGCCGATGACTGGGTGGCGGTGCCGTATATCTCGCCCGCGATTTTCCATGAATTCGTCCTCCCGCGGTATCTGGAGATTGAGGCATTTCACGGGACATTCGCGGGGTTCCACTCATGCGGCGACCAGGCCCCGCTACACCCGGACATGCTGCAGATCAAGACCCTGGGGTGCTTCGAGGTTAGCCCATGGATGGACCTTTCGCAGGCCATGGCGAACCTGCCCACTGACAAGCATCTGAACCTCGCGGCGCACCCCAATGACGTCGTGGTGGACACTCAGGAACAGATGGCGCGCAAGCTGCAGGCCAAAGCGGATCTGCTCAGCGGTTCGGGGCGGAGTTACACGGTGGCGACATCGGGCCTCACCCCACTTCAGAATGAGGCGGAATTCGTCACCCGGGTGAACCAGTGGGTAGACGCCGCCCGCAAGGCTTTCGATCTGTGAGGAGGCCGCGTTGATGCACGAGTTCGCACGGTCGGAGCCCTACTACCGCCCGCCCGGGATGGGTGCGGACTGCAGCACCCCGAGGTCATCCCGGCTTCGCCAGCGCCGTTTCGAAATGGGCTACGAGAGTCGGACCGAACCGCCTCAGTACGCGCAACTGGCGGCTGAGGCGCGGGATGTCCTTCTTGCGCGGGAACCCGGCGGGCCCGCGATGGCCCGAGCGTTGGCACTGCGGCATGTGGTGGAGAACTGCGAGGTCATCCCCGAGCCGGACGCGCTCTTCGTCGGCGGCGAGAACCCGTTCTTCTTCAACTTGCTGCTTCCGGCTCTGCAAGCTGACCGGCACAGCCGCGAGGGACAGATGGCTCCGAGCGAGGCCTCCGACCGCCTGCGCACAGCCAGCATGTTCTACGCCGCATGCTTCGAGGGGCACATTACGCCCGGCCTCGAGTTCATTCTTGGCCAGGGGATCATCGGCCTGCGGGCACGGGTTGACGAGGAACTGACGAATCGCCGGGCTGCCGGGAAGCTCAGCGCTGACCAGGACGACTTCCTCCAGGCACTCCTGGTCTCGTGCGAGAGCGTCCTGATCTACGCCCGGCGCTACAGGGAAGCGGCGCTAGGCCTATCCGAGATTACCGCGGATTATGCGTTGGCCGCTGACCTGCGTTCCGCCGCGGACTGGCTCGGCCGGGTCCCGGAACACCCGGCGCAGTCCTTTGCCGAAGCGCTGCAGTCATACTGGCTTGTCTACTGCCTGGTTACACTGGAGATGGGCGGCTGCTGTCCAGGCGGGGGCCTCGGGCTGGGCAGGCTGGACCAGTTTCTCTTTCCGTACTACCGAAATGACATTGAGGCCGGGCTTCTCACCCGCGAGGAAGCGCTGGAATTGCTGGAGCTGTTCCTCCTGGCGTTCCGCCACGTGGACTACTACACGGGGCACCAGCCCTACACTCCAGGCAGCCATGGCAGTCTCGGCGGCGTGACCCCACAGGGCCTCGACGCCCACAATGATCTGACCGAACTGATCATGGAAGCGTCGCTGCGCATCGCGATGCCCGCGCCTTACCTGTCGCTTCGTCTGCACAGGGGCGCACCGGAACGCGCCTGGCAGGCCTGTGCGAACTACGTGGCAGGCGGGCTGGGGTTTCCGGTGGTCAATGATGAGACACTGATCCCCTCCTTCCTTCGGCACGGGCGGGCGCTGTACGACGCCCGGGACTACATCTGCTCGTGCTGCTATGAGAACACGATTCCCGGTCGCGAAGCATTCAACCCAAACGGCGCGTACATGAACCTCCCCTTCGTCCTGGAACTCGCGCTGAATGAGGGCAGATCGCTCATGACCGGAGAGACGCTGGGCATCTCGCCGGCCGGGAACGGAAAGTTCCCTGATTTCGGGACGGTGCTTTCGGCTTTCCGCGAGCAACTGCGTTTCGTTGCGGATGAACTGGTGGGCCTGGTCAATGCAGTGGATACATCTCACTGCCAAAACCGCCGGTATCCCCTCATGTCACTGCTCACTGAGGACTGCATCGGCCAGGCGAAGGACGTCTGCGCGGGCGGCGCGCGGTACAATCTCACAGGCTGCATCGTCGCGGGTCTGCCGAACGTGGTGAACTCCCTAGCGGCAATCCGCGAAGTCGTCTTCGTTCGCCGCGAGGTAACCATGGATGAACTGCTGAGCGCGCTGAGACGCGACTTCGCGGGTGATGACGCCCTGCAGCGGAAGCTACTCGCGGCGCCGAAATGGGGCAATGGCGACCCCCGCGTGGACGACCTCGCGACCTTCGTGACGGAAGCCCTGTACGAGGAGTTCCGCCACCGGACCAACGCACGAGGGGGACGCTGGCAGCTTGCGCTATACTCCTTCGTGGCCAATCACAGCCTCGGGCAGGTGGTGGGGGCCTCCGCGGATGGGCGCCCGGCAGGGACATCCCTGACCCGCAACCTCAACCCGACCTGGGGCACGGACCGGCACGGGCCCACGGCGGTGCTCACGTCTCTCAGCGCCATTGATTTCACGAAGTTCCCTGACGGGACCTCGCTGGACCTGCGTTTCGACCCGGCGCTCTTCACTACCACCGAGGGCAGGCAGATGTTGGCCGGATTTCTCAGGTCATTCGTGGACCTCGGGGTCATGCAGATGCAGGTCTCGATGGTGGACACCGAGACGCTCCTTGATGCCCGCGAGCACCCGGAACGCCACCCGAATCTGATGGTCAAGGTGGCCGGGTACAGCGCGCGGTTCGTCGATCTGTCCCCGGATGAGCAGGAAGAGATCATCGGGCGAACTGCCCAGAAGCTGGGC
>JAGPGE010000146.1 GCA_018056145.1 Armatimonadota bacterium | reverse complement strand
GTCCGAAAGAGGGCGAGGAACCCGGGCCGGAGCAGTTCATCGCCCCGGACCAGCGAGAGCTTGTGGTCCGTGCGTTCACGCTCCTCAAGGACTTCCACGACCAAAAGAACCGCCTCCCACTCCCGGCGCTGGTCCAACGCATTGTGGACCGCACGGGTTTCACCGCAGTCCTCGCGGGACAGTTTGGCGGGCGCCAGATGGTGTCCAATGTGCGGAAGTTGGTGGAGCTCGCCGGGGAGTTCGAGGCCGGGAAGAAGACTCAGGGACAGGGGAGCCTGCGGGACTTCGTCGAGCACATCCGACGGATGACCACGGACGAGGTGCGCGAGGGACAGGCGCCCATCGAGGAGGAAGCCGGCGACTGCATCAAGCTCATCACCTACCACTCCGCCAAGGGGCTCCAGTGGCCCGTGGTTGTTGCGCCGGACCTGTGCCGCAGGTCGGGCGGCGGCTTCACGCCACCGTACCGCCACCACCGTGACTTTGGGCTTGTGGTGAAGACCACTCGCCTGATGATGGGGGGCAAAAGCGACAGCTACTGGCCGCCGATTGGCCGGCAGATCGACATCCGCAATAGGGCCGAAGAGGACGCGGAGAACCGCCGGCTCTTTTACGTGGCCGCGACCCGGGCCCAGGACTTGCTGATCCTGTCGGGGGTGGCGTTCCTGTCGGCTGCTCAGAAGAACCCCGGCGCTGTCCACGCGGATGCCCGGAAAGGTCCCCTCGGCTGGATCAACGAGGCGCTACCGGGCTGCCTGTGGATGGATGCGGGGAACCCGCCGGAGGAGACCCTCCGCCGTTGGGACAACGGGGCACTGACGAAGGTGGAGGGCCTCGCGTCCAGCGACGAGACGTACCAGGCTCCCACGTCTGCGCAGCAATCCGCGCCGGTCCCCGACATGGAGACCCTCGCGCGCCGCATCGCTGCCATCTCGCCGGCGATCACAGGCCAGGCGCGGTTCACCGCGACGGAACTGTCCCAGTACTGCCAATGCCCGCGCCTGTACGAGTTGCAGGCCCGTCTCGGGCTGCCCGCGGGTGCGCCGGCGTTCGGAAGCGGGTCTGAGTCCTCGCGTCTGAGCTCCATGGAACTGGGGACCGTGGTGCACCGAGTCCTGCAACTCGTGGGCACCGAGGGGCAGACGGTACTGGATCGCCTCGTGCCTGTGGGCGCCAAGATGCTCCACATGGACACGCTCCTTGATAAGCGCGCAGCCGACGAGCATCAGGCCATCCGCCGGCAGGTCCAGCAATTCCTGGATCACGAGCTCTACCGGACACTGTTCGCACCCGGCAGCCGGCTGCGCTCCGAAGTGGGCCTCACCACGCTGCTGGATGTGGACGGCCGGCAGGTGGTGGTGGAGGGGAAGATCGACGCGCTGATCCAGACTGCGGACGGCAGTCTGCACCTGCTGGACTACAAGACGGGCCGAGAAGATGCCGCGAAAGACGGGCAGTACCGGGTGCAGCTTGGCCTGTACTGCCACGCGGTCCTGCAGGCGAAGGGCGTGCTCCCGGAGACCGCGCGGCTGGTGTACCTGTCCCGAGATGGCATCCAGACGCCGGACCTGGGGCCCGTAGCCGACTTGATGAACAGCGCCCTGGTCTCGGCGCGCGATGCCGTTCGGGGCATCTGGCAGGGCGATTTCTCCCACCGCGAGGGCGCCTGTGAGCATTGCCCCGGGCGGCGGCTGTGCAGGGATGGAGTGCAGGAGGCAGAGGTGACGACTGTGGAGGCAGGGAATCCCGAATAGACCCGCCTGCACGGGGGACCCCGCGCCTGCCGACAAGGATGACCAACTCATGCCCAGGTGCCTGACACCGGCCCTTCTCCTGTGTGTGGTGACACTCATGCCCGCCTTCGCCAAGGATGCGCGGACCTTCTACTCGGAGGCGAAGATGGCCAACCTGCGGGCCAATCTGGAGCAGCACCAGTGGGCCCGGGATGCGCAGGCCAGCGCGGTCCGGTCCGCCGAGCACTGGGCCCGCCGGGACGATGAGTTCCTGCGGGCAATGGTCATCCCGCCAAGTGTGCCCCGGTGCTATGACATCCATAATCTCGGCTGCCCGCTACACGGTCTGGACGCCAACAAGGGCGGGTTGTACAAGTGGGAGTACAGCATCGACCGGCCCTTCAAGATCAAATGCCCGGCGGGGGGCGAGGAGTACCCGTCCAATGATTTCGCGGCGTTCCTCGCGTCGGGATTGCAGGACCGCTCGCTGCTCACCGGAGAGTATGCCGACGATGGCTGGGGCTGGAACAAGCCCGGGGACAACCACAACTACTGGTTTGTGGCCTACTATGCCCACTGGAGCATGCAGCGGCAATTGCGGGAGGCCATCTCGGACCTGGCGCTGGGCGCGCTGGTGTCCGACGACCCGGAGCAGGCCCGCCGCTTCGCCCACAAGTGCGCGCTGATCCTTTGGCAGCTTGCGGTCTACTACCCCGACTACGACTACAACACCCAGGGGCGGGAGTCGAAGGAGCACAACCCCCACTACACCGGGCGCATCACCAACATGATCTGGGAAGTGGGCTGGGCCGACACCTGCGCGCCGGCGTATGACGCCACCTGGCCGTTCCTGCGTGAAGACCGGGAACTGCAGGCTGTCGCGGGGCTGGACGGTGACGCACTGGACCAGTTCATCCGCGACCGCCTGCTGATGACCATGGCCCGTGACATCACCAGCGGCAATGGGCGCAACCGGGGGAACTACGGGGCACACCAGCAGGCGCTGATTCGCCTGGCGCTGGCGCTGGACGAGCGAGAGCAGTCGCCCACGTCGCGCGAGATGATCAACTGGGTGCTGGCCAACCCGCGCCCCGCCGAGAACGCGGACATGGGCCTGCTCGACGCCCTGGAGAACATGGTCTACCGCGACGGGATGCCCCCGGAATCGCCGGGCTACAACTACATCTGGACCAACGGACCGGCGGAGATCGCGGCCTTGCTGGGCGATGAAGCCGGGCAGCTTCGCGCGCATTCCCGGTGGCGGCGCCTGCTCCTGTGGCACTATGAGACAATTGTAGCCCGGAAGTTCCAGCCGCCTCTGGGCGACAGCGGCGACATGTTCGCCGGAACCAGCAGCCTCAGCCCCACAGTGTGCAGGCTCGCCCTGCCCTATGTCACCGACCCGGCGCTTGCGGCGGAACTGCGGGCGATTGCGGGCAGGCAGCGTGACCTGTTCGCGCAGCCGCTTGAGGACAGTGCTGCGCAGGGCGACGCACCCGCGCCGGCTGACCCGGTCTCACGGAACCTGCCCGCGTATGGCCTGGCCATGCTCCAGAACGGGCCGGCGCAGGAGCCCACCGCGGCGGTCCTGCATTACGGCTCCTGGGGCCATCACATGCACCGGGACCAGCTCAACCTGCTGCTGTTCGGGCACGAGAACCCACTACTGTGCGATGTGGGCTACCCGGAGCAGACCGACGCCTTCAACCACCGTCGCTACGGCATCTGGGGCAATACCATCGCGCACAACACCGTGACGGTGGATGCGCGCGGACAGGGCCGGGGCAAGGGAGCGCTGCACGCCTTCGAGCCCAACGGTTTCGCGACGGTGGCCGATGCCCAGTGCGCGTCGTACAGCCAGGTCAGCCTGTACCGCCGGGCCGTGATGCTGGTGCAGGCAAGCCCCGAAGACAGCTATGTCTTCGATGTCTTCCACGTGCGCGGCGGCAAACAGCACGACTGGTCGCTCATGGGTCCGCAGGCCGAGTTTTCATGCACGCCGCCCTTTGGCCCCGTGCAGGAGGAAGGGACCCTTGCCGGCCCGGATGTGCCCTACGAGGAGTTCTACGACGACCCGAAACTCGAGGGCAAGCCCCTGGGGAGCGTGGCTTCCAGCCATTACACGGGGAGCGGGTTCCAGTTCTTCGTGCATGTGCAGCGAGCGCCCCTGCAGGACCGGGCCATCGCTGAGTGGCGGCTCACCGAGCCCCTCAAAGGCCAGGCGCCGCGGCCCTGGGAGGGCATCGGCGTGCGGACGCACCTGGTCGGCGCGGATGAGGAGCTGATCGCCGCGGATTGCCAGCCCCAGCGCTACCGGCAGATGCCCCAGTGGGTTAAGTACCTGATCCGCCGGCGCAAGGGGGAAGACCTGAGGAGCGTCTTCGCCAGCGTCCACGAGCCCTTCCGGGGCGAGACCTGGATCGAGAGCGTCACCGCGGCGAAGGTCGAGCCGCAGGATGGCGACGCCGTAGCCGTGCGGGTGCGCCTGCGCAATGGCGAAACCCACTTCTGCTTCCACTCGCTCAATCCGGGGCGGGAGTACGTGGTTGAGGATGGGCTTCGCGCGGACGGTCAGGCGGCGTGCCTGGTGCTGGACGACGAGGGCAAGCCGGTGCGGGCGATGCTTCTGAACGGGACTGCGCTGACCTTGGGCGACCTGAAGCTGGCTGGCCACGGCCTGCGGGAAAGCACGATCAAGAGCATAGATTATGGGGCGGGGATCATCGAACTCGCCGACCCCATTGTGGGCGCTGACCTGCAGCCCGGCCAGACGGTGCTGGTGCGGAACGAGTCGGGGACGGAATCCGTGACCCTGCGCGGAGTCCTGAGCCCGACCCGGTTTTCCATCGGCGACGAGGACCTGCGGGTGGGCGGCGGCCCGGTGAACGAGGTCCTGCCCGAAGCGAACCGCATCGTCACCAGCGTCTCCAGCCCCCATGCATACGCCGGGCAGACGGTTGTCAACAGCCGGTGGGAGGTGCAGGGACGAATCGCGCGCGGCGACTGGCTGGCCCTGGACCGCAACGGCCTGCCGCCATTGACGACCGAGAGTTTCCCGCCGGGGGAGGATGGCCTGGGCGCGCGCTTCGCGGTGGTCATCGCCGGGCCAGGGGACCGCGTGGTCCTGCCGAGTCTGGCCACTTACCCGCCAGAGCCCTGAGGCGGGCTCACTCCACCTCAACCGTGTACGTGTGTACGCCGATGGCATCCGACCCGCCGTTGAAGCGATTCAGGCGGATAATGATGTTGCCGGTTGCCGAGTCTTCGGCGAAGTCGAAGTTGGATAGCTGCATGTTGGAGCCATCCTTCGGTCCCCGGTCGTCCAGGATCGTCACCGTCTCCTTGCGCAGCCCCAGGGCCTCCTCGTCAAGCTCGGCCATGACCAGCGGGTAGCGGGGCCAGCCGGCTCTGGGCCGGATGCAGCTGATGTTCCCGATCCAGTACACCTTCCCCGTCTTCGAACTGCGGACGAAGTTGCTTTGCGAAATGGGGGAGAAGAAGAAGCTGCCATCGCTGAAGGTGAAGGGTTCCAGCGGCGACCAGGTGCGCCCATAGTCGGTGGACAGGGTCTTCCATTTCCAGGAGGGCACGGTGCGGGTGCGAGTTGCGCGTATCTCATAGTTCTCATTTCCCCAGTGGCGCGGATTGCGCGGGGTCTGTCTCTGCCGTTCGATCCTGTTTCTCCGCTTCAAAGCACCCATTGCCGCGTGATCTCGTCCCCCGCGCCGATGAAACTCATCGCTGCCCGGAACATCGCCGCCATCTCCAGGGCCATTACGCGGTTGGCCTCGCAGACGTTCCTCTCCTGCCGCGGGTCTTCGTTCAGGTTGTACAGCTCGGGCTCCTGCTCCGGCGTGCCCATGATTAGCGCCCAGCCGTCCTCATGGGTGATCGTCGCGCGCGCTCCCGGTCTCTGCCGGTCGTGGGTCCGCGCCGCGGACATGGCGATCTCCCGCAGTCGCACCTTCTGGCCGTCGAGGATTGGCCCCAGGCTCTTCCCGTGCCCACGTATCTCGTCCTCCACCCCGCACAGGTCCAAGATAGTCGGCCGCAGGTCCACCGGCTGCACCAGCGGATCCACTCTCACGCCGCGCGGTCCGTCAGGCAGTCTGATCAGCAGCGGCTCTTCCACGATCTCCCGGTACATCGGCCATGGCGGACCGCCCACGGCACTCTTTCCGGTCCGTCCATGCTCACCGAGGTAGAACCCGTGGTCGGATGTGAAGATGATCGCCGTGTCTTCCAGCAGGCCCAGTTCCCGCACCTTCGTCACGATTGCCCCGATCCACTTATCAACCAGGGTCAACTCGCCGCAGTATGCCGCGTGCAGCCAGTTCAGCTCATCCTCGTTGAGGTACTCCGTGGTGTCATACCGGGGGTGCCGCACCTTCTCGCCCTTCGGTTCACCCGGGAAGTACAGTTGGGTAAACCAGTCGGGCGCATCCCACGGCTCGTGGGGGTCGAACATGTCCACCCACAGGAAGAACCGATCCGCCTTGTGGTTCGTCTCCAGCCACCGGCACACGTCCAGCGCCGTGCGCGCCGAATGGTGCCCCATTTCCCCTGGATGATCCAGCCTCTGCAGGGTGTGGTTTCGGAACTCCGGCTCATCGTACCGGTCTTTGTCCGCGGACCACTCCATTTGCAGGCCCGGCTCATCATTGGCCCGCGTGAAGCAGCAGTCGCCCTCCTGCCCCCGGTTCCAGTGCTGCCCCTGGAACCCCCGGTGGTAGAAGTGATCCCGGCTGGCGATATGCGGCGTATCATGGATAATCTGGGTCACGTAGCCGTTCTTCGTCAGCACTTCCGCCAGCGACGGGATGTCCTTCGGCATCGGTCCCCAGCCATAGAACGGGAACCCATAGCGTCCCAGGAAGCAGTCCGCCCGGTGGGGGAGCGTCGGGAACGAGCCTATCATGCAGTTTTCGAAGATCACCGATTCGGCCGCCAGGGCGTCCAGGTTCTCCGTGTGCATCCACTCATTGCCGTAGCATCCCAGATGATCCTTGCGGCAAGAGTCCGACACAATCACGATCACGTTCATCCGACATCACCAGCCATCGACGGAGTTCCGCCCCTCGCGCTCGCCTCTGTATTACCATTCCGCGAGTCCTGCTATCGACCTCTCGGATTCTCTGTCCGGCCCGGCAGTCGTCGCGAGGAGTTGCCGGTCAGGAGGAACTTGAGGATATCTTTCCACCGCTGTTGCTGTTTCCTACGGGTGGGGACGTCAACGGTGGGACTTCCATGGCCAGCGATCAACGGATGGGAGGCTCACCCCCACGGAACGGCGTCGCGAGCAAGCTCGCTTCAACAATGTTCCCGGAAGTCTGCTGTTGTCTGTGACCTTCCACCAAGCCTGCCTGCATCCGACATTGCGCTCACCCTCAGCAGACCCGCGGTTGCAGCGCCGGGGTGAGGGCGCCGTCGCCTTCCCGTCCCCGCCGTTCCCGCCAAGGGAAACGCCCCCCTCCCGGCGAATGCTCTCCTGCCAGATCATCTTGCCTTCGAGGTACGTCGCCATGCGTCGCCCAGCCGCCCTGCCCATCCCCTTGCTCCTTATGACCCTCATCCTTTGCTTTTCGGCCACCGCGCAGGAGACCGTTCTGGTTACCGGCTTTGAGACCGACGAGGGCCTCTCAACCACCTTCACCGAGAAGGGCCGCGACATCGCCCTGTCCCTCAATACCGACCCGCAGTTCATTTCAGAGGGCGCCGCGAGCCTGAGCCTCGCGAGCAGGTCCGTCCCCGAACCTCGGGGCAACACCTACGCAGGCGTCTCGGTGAAGCTGTCCGAGCCCATTGATGTCACCGGCCATGCCTTGGTTTTCGACGTCTGGACCACCCAGGCCGCCAATACCCGCGCGCTGTATGCACGAGGGTACGACAGCGCCAACAAGATCGCTCTGAGCTGGAGCAACTGGAACGCGCCCCTCCGGGACAATGAAAAGGTCACCGTGCGCCTCCACCCGGAGATCTCCCTCCACGGCTTCTCCTGGGAGAGCACTGTCGCTGAGAGCGCCAACCGCGACCAGATCACCCGCTTGGAGTTCATCATCGGCACATCCGCCAAGGATGCACCTTTCAACGTTTTCATCGACAACGTCCGCCTGGTGAAAAGCAAAATGCGTTCCTTCCTGGAAGCCGAAGAGCCCAAGCCGCTGTACCTTGACACTCCGCTTCTCAAGGACAACCAGCCCGCGGCGTTCATTCTCCACCCGGACGGCGCTGACTGGGCCGCACTGGCCGCCGAACTGCGTGACTCCCTGCGCGACAGACTCGGGGCCGACTTCCCGCTGAAGCCCGCCGCCACCGTTCAGCGTGAGGACCTTGAAGCCTCCCAGGTCATCGCTCTCGGCGCGGTCTCCAACAATCCGCGCCTGCTGTACCTGTACTCCCACGGTTACACATACGCTGACGACTACTATCCCGGCCCTGACGGTTTCGTTACTCAGTCCATCCATGACCCCTGGGGCACCGGGAGCAACGTCCTGCTCGTTGGCGCGAGCACCATTGCTGGGGCCCGCGAGGGCATCGCGGCACTCCTCGAGGCCATTCCCGACAGCGGCGTGGTCCCGCCGGTCTTCCAGGTCAAGCTGGCCGGAGCAGCCCGCGAGCGCCTCCAGTCGCGGCTCACGGAGACTCCCGGCGACAACTATCTCGAGACTCAACTGCAGCGCGCCGAGAAAGCGATTGAGGAGGGCGCCCACACCGGTCTCTTCGGTCAGATCGCCTCTGTCGGCCAACTCTACGCCGAAAGCCGCAAGGACGCCTACGCCACCGCCTTCGTCTGGCTGGTGCGCCGCGCGAAATCCCACTGGGACACGAAACCCACCACTTACGGCGGCCCCTGGGGGATGGACTCTGACTTCCAGATTCACGCGGTGCTGCCCATGTGGGACCAGGTTGAAGAGAGCCCGGCCCTGACCGATCAGGACCGCCTGGATGTCGCCCGCATTCTCTTCCAGTGGGTGTCCGACGAGGGCGCCCCCTCCGCTAACAGTGTCGTCGGCAGCACCCGCGTCCGCCATAACCACGAGACCTTCCCCGCTCTGGGTCTGCTGTATGCCGGCGAGTACTTCCGCAAGTACTATTCCTCAGCGGAGGCCGAGAACTGGCTGACAGTCTCCGCGGCCGCCTTCGAGTTCCAGGCGAAGGCATTCAAGCCCCACGAGGACTGCAACGGCTACCAGTGGCTGACCCTCTACCACCTGATGCGCTATGCCCTTTCGAAGCCCGACTTCACGTTCTTTGAGAACGGCAATGCGCGCCGCTGCGCCGACTATGCTGTCCTGTCCATGGACAACCTGGGCTACTCCGTCACCTATGGCGACACCGGCGCTTTCACCGGCTGGTGGAGCGAGATGCCCTTCCTCGCGGGTGCTGTGTGGTACTACCGCGATCCCCGCTGGGCCTGGGTTCTCGATAAGAAGACCGCCCTCAGCGGCCGCTATGCCCTTGGCCAGTTCGCCGTCTCCCTCGAAGGACAGCCTCCGACCGACCTCGTGGGCACTCGCGTCTGGCCCGTCGATCCCCTCTACTTCGAAAGCTGGGGTGGCCCGGCGCATCTGCCTCTGGAGAGTGCCGCGGACAAGGTGGTCTTCCGCAACGGTCTCGAACCCGACGATCAGTACCTCCTCCTCGACGGCCTCAGCAATGGCGGCCACAAGCATCTCGACGGCAATTCCATTTCCCGCTGGACCGAAAACGGCCGCATCTGGCTCGCCGACGCCGACTACATCCTCTCCCTGCCAAAGTACCACAATGGCGTCCTGATCCTCCGCGACGGCCAGACGGCGCCCATCCCGGATTTCGTGCGCCTGGAGCATTCCACCGAACTGCCCGAGTTCGGCGCGACAACCACCACCTACCCCGATTACTCCGGCGTGGACTGGCATCGCAATATCATCTGGCTCAAGGGCGGGTACTTCCTGGTCGCCGATCGCATGGTCGCCCGGCAGGCCGGCAACTACAGCTTCCGGGTGGTCTGGAATACCATCGGGACCGTGGAGATTGTCGACAATGGTCTCGCTATCGAGCAGGACGGGCAGCACGCCCGCATCGCCATGACGCCTGACTGCCGCCTGCTCCTGCATGACGACCCGGACTATGGCAAGAACTGGTCGGGCTACCCCTTCATCAAGGACCCGGTGGTTCGCGTCCTGCGGGGCGTGCGGGACTGCACCCTCCAAGAAGGCCAGCAAATCACCCTTTTCTCCCTGCTGCACGCGTCCGGTGAAGAGCCCTCCCCGGCCCGGCTCGTGAGGCTCGGTGACAACACAGTTGCCGTCACCGGCCTCGTCGACCCGGCCATCGTCCACGTCGGAGGCAGCGAAGACTACCCGCTCATCGACGGTGTGGACCTCCAGGCCGATATCGCCATGCTCACGCCCTCCCGGCTGTTCACCGTCGGCGCCACCCATGTCCAGTCTGGCGATATGA